>CAMWKA010000269.1 GCA_947174725.1 uncultured Lachnospiraceae bacterium
CGGCCATACGATCTTCATGAGCGTCTCGTGGGCTCGTATATGTGTATAAGATACAGAAAAAGAAGTGCGTCGGCTCAATGAAACCGTTACGCCGCTTATTGCCCAGGGGCAGTCGCCTTACATGATCATTGCCAACCATCCGGAATTAGGGATCTCTGTAAAAACCCTCTATAACTACATCGATCAGGGGATTCTTTTGAGCAGAAACATCCATCTTAAGCGCAAGGTAAAATTCAAACCCCGTAAAAAGGAGAACTCTTCCATTACCAACAGGGCTGTATTTGCGGGCAGAACCTATCAGGATTTCAAAGATAAGCATTGTGATGAAATGGATTTCGTCCAAATGGACACCGTCCTGTCAGCCAAAGGTTCCTCCAAATGCATTCTGACTTTATATTTCCCTTACATGGAACTCCTGATCGGCAGGTTGATGAACCGCTGTACACAAGGCGCTGTAAAAGCCGAATTCGAAAAGATCCAAAAAGCGTTAGGCAGTTCTTTTGAGTTCTCTTTTATCTTCCCTGTGATACTGACGGACAGGGGCAGTGAGTTTGGTGATCCGGAGTCGCTTGAATGCGGTAAAGATGGTAATAAAAGAACAGGCATTTACTACTGTGACCCTATGAGGAGCTGCCAGAAGGCTGGCATTGAACAGGTCCATACAATGCTCCGGATGATCATTCCTAAGGGAACGGTTCTGGAAGACTTCACACAATGGGACATCCGTAAAGCTGTTGACCACGTAAACAATGCACCACGTAAAAGATTAGGCGGGCGCACACCCTATGAGATCGCTGTGAAGACATGGGGTCTGGAGACGCTGCAAAAGCTGCAGCTCCGGTACATCGCACCCGATGAAGTAACGCTGTCCCCGAAGCTGCTGAAGTAGCTTTATAAACTTATGCAAAACCGCCGCCGGCCAGAAATCAAGCATATCTCTAACGGCCTGTAGAAGTTAGTCTGACACACCCCTCTTCCAGAGGCCTGTTTGCCATGCCTTAAAAAACGATTTTTAGCATAAATTTGAGATGAGTATACCACATTTCGGAAGTTATCGTCACAAAAAACTTTAAAATTTATGCCGTTTTCAAGGTACATGTAGAATTTACCGCTTCATATGGAATTTAATTTTGCAAGATGAGGTATAATAAGTTTCGCAAATTAATTTCATAAAAATAGACATGGTCTATAGCCGTTTGGTAGAATAAAGTCACCACAACAAAATTCACCCAAGGAGGCTAAATACCATGTCTGATAACATTATACAGCTAAACGAGGATTTAATAAAGCACGATTTAAAGGATCTTGTCCGTTCCAGTGTGGAAGAAACTCTCAATGCCCTGCTCGATAAAGAAGCAGATGAGCTTGTAAATGCTCACAAATATGAGCGCTCTGCAGAACGCCAGGGCTATCGCTCCGGTCACTATAAACGGAACTTCCATACTACTGCCGGTGAGGTGGAGCTGCAGGTTCCCAAGCTCAAAGGCGTTCCTTTTGAGACCGCCATCATCGAACGCTACCGCCGCAGAGAGTCTTCCGTAGAGGAAGCACTGATTGAAATGTACCTGGCTGGTGTATCTGTACGCCGTGTAGAAGATATTACGGAAGCCCTGTGGGGGACAAAAGTATCTCCGGGCACCATCAGCAACCTCAACAAAAAGGCGTATGAACATATTGAAACCTGGCGCTCCCGTCCGCTGACCGGCGAATACCCATATGTCTATGTAGATGGTGTTTACTTAAAGCGCAGCTGGGGTGGTGAGATTCAGAATGTCTCCATTCTAGTTGCAATCGGTGTCAGCAATGACGGCTGCCGTGAGATCATTGGCGCTGCCGAGGGCATGAAAGAGGATAAAGAAAGCTGGCGCTCCTTCTTTGTATGGCTCAAAGAAAGGGGACTTACCGGCGTGCGGCTGATTGTCGGTGATAAGAATCTCGGAATGCTTGAAACCATACCAGAGGTGTTTCCGAATGCCCGCTATCAGCGCTGCACTGTTCACTTTTATCGGAACATTTTTTCTGTTACACCACGGAATAAGATGAAGAGTGTTGCCATGATGCTGAAAGCCATCCACGCACAGGAGAACAAAGAAGCAGCCCGTGAAAAAGCCCGCCAGGTGGCAGATAAGCTGAAGGAGATGAAACTCAGCTCAGCAGCAAAGAAACTTCAGGATGGTATTGAGGAAACCCTTACTTACATGGATTTTCCCACCCAGCACTGGACAAGGATACGGACAAATAATACCATTGAACGCCTAAACCGTGAGATCAAACGCCGGACAAAGGCGATCGGTGCATTTCCTGACGGACAGAGCGCCCTGATGCTTGTATGTGCCAGACTGCGCCATGTAGCTGGAACCCAATGGGGAACCCGCCGCTACATGAATATGGATCATCTCACCAGACCGGAGGATGAGCCACTGTCTGATATCATAGCTGGTTGATTACCGGCTACCAAACGGAAGAAATTAAATTTGCGAAAAACTATTGACACAATCATCCCATGATCCTCACAAAACTTTTCTGCTATGCCTTTTCCAGTCTGTGCTCTAAAAATTGCACTCATAGCAGTAGTAAACTCTACATAAGCATTTCTCAGATCTTCATTGTCATAATCCCATAACAATTCTGATAATTCATCCCTGCCTATAGGCTTGTCCCAATCCATCTTAGATAGAACATCCATCGTAGAAAAATAATCTTTACATTCCCACTTTGCACCATCAAAAGTCTTGTCTATGGGAAATGTATTTACAAAATTTCTTAATGTCAGACAGCCTAAAACACCAAAGATACTATCTATCAGCCGAAAACGATATTGACTCTGCTCCAATGTCTTAGGCTTATCTATTCCTAATTTCATATTTTCTCTTGAAAAATCACGGCATGAACAAATATATTTAATACCAATAAGTCCAACCTTCGCCAGTTTATCTTGTGGCAGTGTATATAAAGATCCATATTCTTTTGTGTATTCCTTGACCGTATTAAAGAACTGTCGTTCCCATATTTCATTCATTTTCGCTACCCTATGGACACAATCCATCTCTTTGCTTTTGTCTTCATCTGTTGAATTGATTACTGTAAATTTATGGCTCAGATAATTATTTCTCCATTATTAATATTATATGTTGCCAGTGTCAGTTGCGTTAAAATTACCATAACTGTTTTGTTAACATGACAA
>CAMWKA010000270.1 GCA_947174725.1 uncultured Lachnospiraceae bacterium
CCGTTTCCACATAGATCCCAACAGTGGTTCCCATAGGAATCAGCATCTGTTCCTCTACGACACGGATCGATACCTCTTTATAGGGAATGATGCCAAATAACTTCAGAGAAGCGACATAATTTTCCTTTTCCCCGGTAATCATGGTGAATTCCTTGGAAAAATCAATAGGAATATTCGCATCCGCCTCTGCTGTTTCCGGTACGATCACACCGCTGACCGGCACACAAAAATCAATCTCCTGTTCGGAACACGCCTTTAAATTGATGGCATCCGGAATCATGGACAGATAATACTGATAAACTGCCAGTATCCCCCATAAAATTCCAAACAACGCTATGAAAAATGATACACCCTTAAAAAATCTACGCCCCATCAGGAAACCTTACCTTTCATAATTGATAGAAAAAGGACATGCCGCATTTGCAGGCGTGTCCTTTTTAGTATGTCACATTTTAAAAGATTTAACGTTATTTCCTTTTTGTTTGATCTGCCAGATTTTTCAATTCTTCAGCATTTTTGATCACAACGTCCGTAATATTGTCAGATCCGAGGAGTCTTGCAATCTCCGCAATCGAATCTTCCCTGCCAAGCGCCTCCAATTTGGTCACTGTCTTTTGGTCCACTTCCTTTTTTTCAATCAGATAATGTGTATCCGCCATGGCGGCAATCTGAGGAAGGTGGGTGATACAGATGACCTGATGCTCTTTTCCAAGGATCGCCATCTTTTCCGCAACTTTCCATGCCGTCTTTCCACTGATCCCGGTATCGATCTCATCAAAAATCAGGGTGTCGATCTGATCTTTTCTGGCAAATACCGTTTTTAATGCAAGCATAATACGCGACAGCTCCCCACCGCTCGCAACCTCTTTCAAAGATCTCATCTTCTCTCCGGGATTCAGAGAGATCAGAAAATCCACTTCATCATATCCGTCCGCACCGCAGCTTTCTTTTTTTGCCACATCCACTGAAAAAGATACTTTTAAGAAATTCAGATCCTCCAACGCTTCCTGAATCTGCGCGGATAATACTTCCGCCTGTCGCTTCCTGATCTTATGCGCTTTGTCAGCCATACCAATCATCTTCTTTTCCAGCGCGGCGATTTCTTCTTTCCGACCGGCAACATAATTTTCTAAATCTTTTAATTTGTCCAGTTTCTCCTGCTGCCGTTCCCCATATGCTACCACCTGGGCGATACTCTCGCCGTACTTTGCCTTGATGTGGTTGATACTGTCCAACCTCGTCTCTACCGCATCATATTCCTGTTCCGAAAACGCAGCGTTCTCCATATAATCCGTCAGTTCTCTCGCGGCGCCGTGAAGCAGGCTCTCCGCATCAGTAAGCTGTTCCAGAACCGAGGTAAGCTCCGTATCCAGACCGGCTGCCTGATTCATTTCATGAAGGGCATACCCCAGCTGATCCAATATCCCGCCCTGATCCTGTTCCAGATAATTCGCAGTACGATTGACGGAATCCGCGATCCGTTTAAAATTCTGCATTTTATGAAACTGCTTCTCCAGTTCCTCGTCTTCCCCTTCTTTGAGTTGGGTCGAAAAGATTTCATTTACCTCATATTCCGCCAATGCTATCTCTCTCTGCCTTGCCGCATCGTCCATGAATAGCTCTTTGACTTCCTTTTTATACTCCTCACATACCCTGTACTGCTCCGCAAGCTCAGTTTTGATCTTTTCAAGTTCTTCTCCACAGTATTCGTCCAAAAGCATCTGACACTTCTTATTTTGTAATAAAGACTGATGCTCCCGCTGCCCGTGAATATTGATCAGGAATTCGGCAAGCTCCTTTACCTGTTTTGCGGATACTGTCTCCCCACAAACTTTCATAATGCTTTTTCCGGGCATGATCTTTCTTGTCAGGATCAAGATACCGTCCTCTTCGATTGGAAGATCCATCTCCCTGATCTTTTCCATCTGTTGTTCCTGTTCAATCTGAAACACCAGCTCCACCAACGCATAATCCGCGCCTTCGCGGATCACATCATGCTCTACCTTTCCGCCAAGAGCATAGCCTATCGATCCGATCACGATCGATTTACCGGCTCCCGTTTCCCCGGTCAGAAGATTCAGTCCCTCATGGAAATCTACTTCTGCCTCTTCAATCAATACCAGGTTTTTCACGTGTAAACTAACTAACATATTACCACTCCTTTACATAAGTATTTCTCTTTCTCCTATCTGATACTTATGCATTAGACACTCAGCTTTTTGTGTAACACCTCCAAAAAGCCTACGTCACTCAACTTGATCATCTTTGTTACCTGTGACGAGCGGAAAACCGTCACTCTGTCTCCCGGATGAAGGATGCCCTTTCCTGTGCCGTCAAAGCAGGCCTCCACCTCTACCGGCTTTTCTCCCCTCGAAGGAAGGACCTCGATCTCGATCTTATCTTCCGGCGACAAAATGATGCTTCTGGTACTCATCGTATGGGGACAGACCGGAGTCAATACGATCAGTCTCGCCCTGGGTTCGACGATGGAACCGCCCGCGGAAAGATTATAACCGCTGGAACCGGTTGGCGTACTTAATATCATCCCGTCAGCATAAAAATCATTCAGATACTTTCCATTAACGGAAACCCGATAACCAATGATCTGAAAATCTCCATGTCTTGTCAGTACCACATCATTCAACGCACTGATTTCTTCTATGCCTGCTGCTTCCGCCCCCGCTCCGTTGCAGTCAATCACACCTGCCAGCATCATCCGTTCTTCCATATGATAATCATCTGAGACGAGCTGCCTCATGGCATCAGGGATATGGTTTTGTTCAATCTCTGTCAGATATCCCAACGTACCAAGATTGATACCAATCAATGGAATCCCCAGTCCCACGATATCATTCGCCGCCCTGATCATCGTTCCGTCTCCACCCAGTACAATGATGCACTCCGTTTCCGCCGTAATGTGCCCGGACGCTCTTTCCTCAATATTCTCTTCGATTACAACCTCCACGCCGGGATCACATCGATAAAGTTCCTCCCGCACCATGGTTGCAACTTTCAAATCAGCATCTTTCAGATGATTCGGCATGATATAAAATCTTTTCATACTAATCCCTCATGCCGCCTTTGGCGGCTCAAATAGAAATGAAAAACGCTGTATTTGCGTTTTTCTGTGTGAAACTTAATATATCTTAGGCAGTGTTTTTTACTGCCTTAGATATATTTTT
>CAMWKA010000271.1 GCA_947174725.1 uncultured Lachnospiraceae bacterium
ATGATGGACTGGGCGGCGATCGAAGAGGTTGTTTATGCAGAATGTGATCACCCACAGGAATATCTTGGAGCACATACTGTGGGTAAGCAGACATTGGTGCAGGCATTTTTTCCGGATGCCAAGGCAGTCAGCTTATATATCAATGGTTCGGAGGGACCTAAAGGCAAGACCGTCAAAGAAGAGATCAAGATGGAACGGATGGACGACACCGGTTTTTTTGCGGCGCTGCTGCCCGGAAAAAACCGTAAGGATTATAAATATTATGTTCAATATAAAGAAAAGGGAAAACGCGCGAAGCAGTTTGCTGATCCTTACAACTATGTGAACAATCTCTCTGAAGATGATGCGGAGACATTTCATCTTGGTTCCCTGAAGAACTCTTATGAAGTCATGGGAGCGCATATGACGACCGTTGATGGCGTTCGTGGATGCATGTTCCGGGTATGGGCGCCGAATGCGGTCCGTGTCAGTGTTGTGGGAGATTTTAACGAATGGAATGAAAAGATCCACCAGATGGTGCGTCTGTACAATACTGGTATCTTTGAAATTTTCCTGCCTGATGTGAAGGAAGGAGAAAAGTATAAATATGCTGTTTTGATGCGCGGAGGCATCGCTTCCTTTAGAATCGATCCTTACAGTGTACTTCAGGAGCTGCGTCCGGACTGTGCGTCCATTATCACCTCCCTGAAGGGCTTTAAATGGCAGGATGAAGCGTGGCTTAAGGAAAGAAAGGCTAAGAATATCCATGAACTTCCCATGAATATTTATGAATGTAAGCTGGGGGCGTTTCTTAATGATATCGAGGTTCAGAATAGTGATCAGGGTGAGATTGTGCCTGATATGAAAATGATTGCCGCTGCAATGATTTCCTATGTAAAAGAGATGGGTTATACCCATGTGGCGTTGATGCCGATCATGGAATACGCACAGGATGAGACAGAAGGTTATCAGACGTCTCTTTATTATGCTCCTACCAGCCGGTATGGAACACCGTGGGATTATCAATATCTGATCAATGAATTGCATAAAGAACAGATCGGAGTGATCCTGCAATGGACGCCGAACTGCTTTGCGGTCAGCGAGGACGGATTTGGAAGATATGACGGAACGTGTCTGTATGAACATGAAGATCCAAGACGTGGCGTGGATCCAAGAAACGGTACGTTGCTGTTTAATTATCAGAGACCGGAGGTCGCTTCGTATCTGTTGGACAATGCGGTTTATTGGATCAGGGAATATCATGTGGACGGCTTTATGGTCTGCGATACCGCGTCGATGTTGTATTTGGATTATTACCGTCAGCCCGGACAATGGATTGCCAATATCTATGGCGGTAATGAGAATCTTGAGGCAATCGAGTTTATCAAGAAGTGGAACCGCCTGCTGCACAAGAAGTATCCTGAGGTGCTTACCATCGCCGAGGACGAAAGCGGCTGGAGCGGTATGACTGGAGCGGTGCAGGACGATTGTCTTGGTTTTGATCTTTGCTGCAATCATGGCTGGAATCAGGATGTGTTGGGATATATGGCTTTTGATCCCATCGAGCGTTACGCGCATCATCATGAACTGACAATGAGCATGATCTATCAGTACAATGAAAGTTATATCCTGCCAATCAGCCACAACAATACGAATTTTGGACAGGGCGATATCATCGACAGGATGCCCGGAGACCGGACTGACCGGATCAATAATATGAAGGTGATGTATGGTTATCTGATGACGCATCCCGGTAAGAAGCAGATGTTTATGGGGCAGGATCGGCTTCAAGGAGATGGAGCGGAAGACTTCAGGGAATATATTAAGGCGTTGAATCATTTTTATCTGGAGCATAAAGCATGTTATGAACTGGATGAAAAGGAAGCCGGATTTACATGGATCAACAATATTTCAGCCAATGAGAATGTGGTTGTGTTTGGCAGAAATGGCAGAAAGGCGCAGGACCAGTTATTGATCGTTCTTAACTTTGCAAACAGACCATACGAGAAATATAAGATCGGCGTGCCGGGAATGGGACGTTATCGGGAGATTTTTGCTTCAGATGCCACTGCTTATGGCGGAACAGGGATGATAAACAGCAGGGTGATACCGAGTAAAGATGATGAATGTGATGGAAGGGATCAATCTATCCGGGTTACGCTGGCTCCGCTTTCCATCAGTATTTTTGAGTGTAGTCCTTATACGGAGAAGGAACTGGCTGAAATGCAGAAAAAGAAAGAAGAAAAGGAACAAAAGCGCCTGGAAAATGAACGGAAGAAAGCTAAACTCGCAAAAGAGAAAGCAAAGATCCGCGCTTCCCTGAAGGAGGAGCTGGCAAAGAAGATCGCAGACGCTGAAGCTGCCATCGAAAAAGAGTTGTCACAGGGTTCTAAGGGCAGAAAGAAATAATATCACATAAAAAGCAGAAATTATAAAATTGCCACAGTCCATATAATATAAGGATTGTGGCAATTTTTAAAGCTGAAAAAGGGACTTGAACCCTCGACCCCTTCATTACGAGTGAAGTGCTCTACCAACTGAGCTATTTCAGCAGCATTGTTATTATATAAAGAATTTTGCTTTTTGGCAAGTCTTTTTGTGAAAACTTTTCATCTGAAATATTTGACAAGGCATGGTATGCGATATTATAATGTTAACGCTGGTTTTGCATCATATTGTTTGTCATGGGAAGAACCATGATTTAGACAGCTTAAAAATACAGATTCCAAGTGGGTAAATAGCGTCAACAAGAAAGGTTGGATAAAAGTTATGGAAAAGTACGGTGTAAATCAATTAAGAAAAATGTTTCTGGAATTTTTTGAGAGCAAAGAGCATCTTGCGATGAAAAGTTTTTCGCTGGTGCCGCATAATGATAATTCCCTGCTGATCATCAATTCCGGTATGGCGCCTTTAAAACCTTATTTTACCGGTCAGGAGATCCCGCCGAGAAAAAGGGTGACCACATGCCAGAAATGTGTACGGACAGGCGATATTGAAAATGTCGGTAAGACGGCAAGGCATCTGACTTTTTTTGAAATGCTCGGTAATTTCTCTTTTGGTGATTATTTTAAACGGGAATCTCTTGCGTGGAGCTGGGAATTTTTAACGAAAACCGTTGGCCTTGAACCGGAACGTTTATACCCTTCTATTTATTGTGAGGACGAC
>CAMWKA010000272.1 GCA_947174725.1 uncultured Lachnospiraceae bacterium
TAATATATCTAAGGCAGTGTTTTTTACTGCCTTAGATATATTTTTCACACTAATTAGTCATTATTTTTCAGCTGGAATTGTGCAATGGTATTCATCAGCGTTTGCGCGCAGTCACCTAATTCTGAAGAAATTGCGGAATTTTCTTCGGCGCTTGCAGCATTATCCTCTACCATCTCACTGATCTTTTTAATATTGGCGGAAATTTCATCCGCGGAATTTTTCTGTGTATCGACAAAATGTACTATCTTGTCAACGATCTGTGTATTATTAGCTGAGAAATCTGCACTGTCGGAAATGGTTTTATCTGTTCTCGCAACAAGTTCTTTTCCTTTTTCAACAGATATCTGGGAATGTGCGATCACATCCTGTATTCTCGCGCTTGCCCGTGAACTGCTGGCGGAAAGCGTACCGATTTCATCGGCAACTACCGCAAATCCCTTGCCGGCTTCCCCTGCTCTTGCAGCTTCGATTGACGCATTTAACGCAAGGAGATTGGTCTGGTCTGCGATTGCATTGATCTCTGTTACAAATTCGGCAATTTCATTATAGCAGCCTGCGATCTCGTCTATCGCCACAACCAGTTCATTCATTTCCGAATTTCCAACCGCCAGACGCTCGCTTACATCATCCGTATTTGTTTTGATAGAAACCGCAAGTTCGGCAATCTGCTCCATATTGTCTGTCAGCTTCTTCATTTCATTGGAAGCGTTGATAACAGCCTCGCTTTGCAGCGTCGCCACATTCGCAACGCTTTCACTCGTGTCTGACAGATTTTCCGAATATCGGAGTACTGTTGCCGCCTGCTCATTGATTTCCGCAAAGCTTTCATTCAGCACATTCACAATACTGATCAACGCCGTTTCTATTTTTTCATAGTCTCCCGCATACTCTCCGTCAATACTAAAATTCAGATTCTTCTCCGAAATGGAAGTCACGGTATTGGTAATCTCTGAAATATAATGCTGCAGTTCTTTCATGGTATCATTAAGGGCTACGGACAGCGCATTTACTTCCTTCGACTGCTCATCTACCTGAAAAACGTAATTCAATTTACCTTCTGATATTTTGCTCACATTTGCCGCCAGTTCTTCAAGCGGTGAAAACATCGGATTGATTCCATTGGTCAACTGCAATTTTGCCATTCTCTCAATCACAAAACCAAATACGACTGTCAGTACAATAATGATAGCAATCACTAAGAGGACCCACGTAAGGGAGATCACAGCGATCACATTCCAGCCTGTTGTTTCCGCAACATTACTGATCGCGAATTTTAATTCGCCGTTATAATCCAAAATTAGTTTTGTCGCTAAATTTTCTTCACACACGCTTTGATATTTTCCATCCAAAGCATCTGATACCGTCGTGCTTTTTTCAGTACTCAGCGCAATCTCTTCATTCGGATGTGTCAAAATAGTCCCTTCATTGGATACTAAAAATACATAATCCCCACCGCTGTAAGAACTTTCAATCAGTGTAACCAGATCATCCATATACATATCCAATCCTGCTACGCCAATGAAGGTATTCCCATTATAAATCGCTTTTGAAATCGTGATACAGATATCTCCGGATTGTTCATCTATGTATGGTTCCGCCACATACACACCATCCGTATCTACTGCGCCTACATACCATGACCGCTCAGACACTACAAAATCTTCGGGCGGCAGCCATCCGCCTGACATATATGTCATAATTCCATCCTGATAGATCACACCGTCCTGCTCAACGCAAACATATACTGCCGATACATCATCATACTGTTCCACCATCGCGTCCACATACGAATAGTAATCAAAATCCGCTACGCCGGAAGAAGCTCCCGTCGCAACAGTATTGATAAATGCTATTTTTTCTGACATTGTATTATCTATTTGCGAACTAAATAACTGCACCTGCTTACTATTATTTTTAACTGTATATGTAATAATAATGGCAAGCACCGCTATTCCGGCCACGAGACATAACCCGAAGATGATTCTTCGGATCGACTGACTGGCTCTTTTGTTAACATTTGAACTGAGTTTTTGCAATTCCATTCTGTTCTTTTCTCCTCCTTTGATATAACCAATATTTTTAAGCCAACGCCTAAGACTTTTCCTATAATAAAAGCTCCTTCAAGAAAGAGCTTCCACACTTATGATAGTATAGCATATCAAGGTTCAAAAGTAAATTACAGATTTTCCATATTCAGATATGATGGCTGACTTTTTCAAGAAAACGCCGGGTATTGTCTGCAGCGTCTCCCCGGAATACGGCAGACCCGGCAACGATCACGTTTGCGCCAAGTGAAACTGCCCTCTCCACATTATCCAGCTTGATACCGCCGTCGATCTCAAGATCAGCGGGAAGTCCGTCCTCCCGGATCCATGAAGCAATCTGCGCGATCTTCTCATCCGAAGAAGGGATATACGCCTGCCCGCCAAAGCCCGGATGAACGCTCATGACAAGCGCCATATCGATCATCGGAAGATACGGCCGAATCTGTTCCGCAGGCGTCTCCGGATTGATCGCCAGTCCTGCCTTCGCTCCCAGATCATGAATCTGTTTTATTACTTTTTCCGGCTCTTTTAAGGTTTCCAGATGAACTGTTACCAGATCCGCGCCGCTTTTAACAAATTCCTCCACATAACGCTCCGGCTCAACGATCATCAGATGCACGTCCAGAAACAGTTCTGTCTTCTTGGCAACGCATTTTAAAACCGGCATGCCAAAAGAAATCGATGGCACAAACATCCCATCCATTACATCAAAATGCAGGTAATCCGCGCCGCCTCTTTGAACGTCGTCGATCTCCTTCTGCAGCTGTGTAAAATCCGCCGATAAAATAGACGGTGCAAAATGTATCATATGAATATCCATACCTTTCCGTAACCTGCGAATCCTCGCCGCAGACTAAATTGTGACTAAAAAGAAGATGTCAGGAGCTTCAGATTCTATACAACTTATTGATATAATAGGTTAGCAGTTTTTTACCGGAATCATCCATCTGCGCATCGTTAAGAATCTCGTTATATAATTTTCGCTCTTCTTCAAGCCCTCTTAATCTCTCTTCATACATACTCTTATTTCTTCCGTATCTTAGTTCCATATTCCTGATGTCTTCGTCCGAATCC
>CAMWKA010000273.1 GCA_947174725.1 uncultured Lachnospiraceae bacterium
ATACATGCTCCCGTCAAGATTGATGCTTTTTGATTTTTTTGCAAAAACAACCGGAACATCAAAATATTCAGCAGCAACGCATGCAATTCCAATCCCCGAAGCCTCGATTGTCAATATCTTATTGATATAGGTACCTTCAAAGCGTCTTTTCCACTCTTCTCCCATCTGTTTAAAAAGCCTGATATCCATCTGGTGATTCAGAAAAGTATCAACCTTAAGGACATTTCCTTCTTTTACGATACCATCTTTTTGTATTCGTTCTTCTAAAAAGTTCATTTGGGCGTCCCCCTTCACCCTTAGCATTATCGTTATTATAATTTACCTTAATAAAAATCTCCCGCCTAATCTTCGACTGGAGAATGTCCCTTTACAGATATTAAGAATCCGATCTCTTCATAAAGGAAGGAAGCTGATAGTTCTTGTCCTCGATCTTACTCTTAAATTTCCCATTAAAAGTCGGAATATTAGAAGTTCCCATATTGCTGCTTCTGAATGTGGGTCGTTCCATCACTTCCGGCGCTTCCTGATCCTCTATGCCTGCATCCTGGCTCATAGCCGGAGCTGCCTCGTAGTTTGTTCTTGGCGCAACGGGTGCTGTCATCGTTCTTGCAGCTTTGGGTGCGCTCTGGGGATATGTATTATTGGTTGTTCTTGCCGGACGATATTCATCCGCTCCTACGATCCTGCTCATCGGCGCGGAAGGAGGTTCTATTCCGGTAGCAATGACTGTGACAACACAAGTATCCTTCATCGACTCGTCACTTCTTGTTCCGAAGATAACATTTCCCCTGTCACCTGTGATCTCCTGAATATAATCAGCCGCCACACCGGCATCATACAGGGTAATATCACCCGTAACATTCAAGATGATATCCGTCGCATCCGCGATCGTCGTCTCAAGCAGCGGACTCTCCACAGCGTTCTTAACAGCCTCCAGTGCCTTATCATCGCCTGTACCTGTACCAATACCCACATGTGCAACGCCTTTGTCCTTCATAACAGTCTGGATATCAGCAAAATCCAGATTGATCATGGACGCCTGATTGATCAGATCGGTAACGCCCTGTACCGTCTGCTGCAATACTTCGTCCGCCTTGCGGAATGCCTCAGGAATAGAAGTTCTCTTATCTACGATCTCAAAAAGCTTCTGGTTCGGAATCACCATCATAGTATCTACATGCTTTCTCAGTTCCTCGATACCTTTGAGGGCATTTTCCATACGCTTTTTCTGTTCAAAATTAAACGGTTTCGTCACAACCGCAACTGTCAGGATTCCTAACTCCTCTTTGGCAATACGTGCAACTACCGCAGCAGCGCCTGTTCCTGTTCCGCCGCCCATACCTGCCGTGATAAATACCATGTCGCTGCCAGAAAGAGCTGCTGAAATCTCATCTGCGCTTTCCTCAGCCGCCTCTGCTCCGATCTCCGGTTTCGCTCCCGCTCCCAGACCCTTCGTCAGCTTCTCGCCGATCTGGATCTGCTTGTCCGCTTTACAAAGCTGCAAGGCCTGCCTGTCCGTATTGACCGCAATATAATCCACCCCGATTATATTTTCGCTGATCATCCGATTCACTGCATTATTACCGCCGCCGCCGACACCGACAACCAGAATCTTCGCAGCTGCGCTTGATTCACTATTTTTTATTTCGAGCAAGACCTTGTCCTCCTAACAAACATACTCATAACATTATATGATATAACATCATATATAGTATCATATAATCATTTCAAGAATTTATCAACCATTTTTTAGAAAAAATATATAATTTTCGTTCTGCACTATTCCACCGTCATTGTGATATCCCCATCCCCTGACTCATAATTTTCCATATGAATAATACCTTTCCTATCCTCTACCAGCGGCAGAATAGCAGCCAGCCGCTGTATTTTTTCCTCCAACAGATCCACGCTGCCCAGATTGACACGCACATCGCCAAAATAAAGCATCATTTTATAGTCGTCATTAAAGTAAAGCTTGTCCACAACGATCTCGTATTTATTGAGCATCTGTGTCACATTTAAGATAGTCTGGAAGATCTCTTCATTTTCTACAGGAAGCGGTTCATACATCACCATATGATCAAAGGAAAGCCCCGTAACCAGAGGAATCCCTATCGTCTGTACGCTGGCGCACTCCACGATCACGCCATCCTTGTCAAAATACATATAGTTGTCCAGATATTCCACATAACCGGCCAGTGCTTTCTCGTAAACCATAATATGTATCGTATTGTGGTCAACTACATCCACATCCATCATCTCTATAAACGGGATATCCGTAATATGCTTATTCCTGTATTTCAGAGAAAGATACAGTGAATTGTCCCCATATCTTCCCGTCACGACCATCTGCCTGATCTCTTCACTGGTATAATGTTCATTTCCCTCCACGTAAACATTGGTCACCTGAAATATATCCAACACCAGCCAGAAACCAACACACAGAAGCAGTATCACTCCCTGAATGATACAGATAATGATCTTATAATGAATGATTCGGTCATAATCCTTCACACTACCCTCCATGTCGCAGCTCTGCTGCGATGACACGCGATGAGAAATCCGCGCAGGCGGTTTCTTATCTGCGATCAATGCAATTTGAGGCTATGGCTCAAATTGCAGATTGAAAAATAAGCTATCAGGCTTATTTTTCAATCTGCATACTCTATCCTCGCCCCGACCGCCGATAGATCCCTGACAATATCCTCATATCCCCGCTCTACATACTGACATCCCTTTACATATGTCACTCCGTCAGCCATCAGCCCCGCCAGAATCAGCGCAGCGCCGCCTCTTAGATCCGCCGCTTCAATATCAGCGCCATGCAGTTTTTCAGTTCCCCTGATCAACAGCCGTCTTCCCTCATACATCACAGACGCGCCCATTTTTTCCAACTGCTTTGCGTATCCAAAACGGTTATCAAAAATCCTTTCCTCAATAATACTATTTCCTTCCGCACAGGTCAAGACAGCCGCCATCTGCGGTTGTAAATCGGTGGCAAATCCCGGATATTCCTCCGTAGCCAGATAGGGAATGGCGCGATACTTTGCTGAAGATATGATTTCCACCGCATCATTCCGACAATGAAGTTCTATGCCCATCGTCCGGAGAC
>CAMWKA010000274.1 GCA_947174725.1 uncultured Lachnospiraceae bacterium
CGGTAACCGATTTTTTAGAAAAAAATGGAGACTGCATGGAACGGATCATTTTTAATGTATTCAAAGAAAACGATTATGAAATCTATAAAAATATTTTGAAATAAAGTTGTTGTGGGGTATTGAGTGATAAAAGAAATAAGGTACTTATATTATAAATTTAAGGAGGTAGGAAGATGTCGGATTATTTTGGAAAAGAAGTACCTAAACTGGGTTTTGGTTTGATGCGTCTGCCAAAGAAGGGTCTGCATACGGATATTGAACAGGTAAAGCAGATGGTGGATCTGTTTATGGAATCCGGATTTACATATTTTGATACGGCGTATGTTTACGTCGGTTCGGAGGCGGCGGCCAAAAAGGCTCTTGTGGAACGTTATCCCCGCGAATCCTATACGTTGGCAACAAAGCTGAACGCAATGTTGATAACGAGTGAGAAGGCGGCAAAGAAACAATTTCTTACGAGCCTTGAACGTACCGGCGCGGGGTATTTTGATTATTATCTGCTGCATGCTTTGATGGAAGGGAACTATAAAAAATATGATAAATTTCATCTTTGGGATTTTGTGAATGAGCAGAAGGAAAAAGGGCTGATGAAGCATGTGGGATTTTCCTTTCATGCCGGACCAAAACTGCTGGATAAACTGCTCAGGGAACACCCGGAAGTGGATTTTGTGCAGCTGCAGATCAACTATGCGGATTGGGAAAATCCGTCCGTAGCGTCGAGAGCGAATTATGAAGTGGCAAGGGAACATGGAAAATCCATTGTGGTAATGGAGCCGGTAAAGGGCGGAAGCCTTGCCAATCCGCCTAAAGAGGTGAAAAAGCTGTTTGATGAATATCATCCTGATATGTCATATGCTTCGTGGGCGATTCGTTTTGTGGCGTCGTTGGACGGCATATTAACCGTATTGTCCGGAATGTCTAATACCGCCCAAATGGAAGATAACCTTTCTTATATGAAAGATTTCCAGCCTTTGAATGAGGAGGAACAAAAGATCATCCATCAGGCACAGAGGATTCTCGGCAATTCGTCTACGATTCCCTGTACGGCGTGTCATTACTGTACGGAAGGATGTCCAAAGAAGATTCCGATTCCTGAGATATTTTCTGCCATGAACAAGCAGCTCGGTAATGGGCAGATGGCGGAGGCAGTTTCGGATTATCAGAAAGTGACTGCTTCCGGAGGGTTGGCGTCAGAGTGTATCGGCTGTAAACAGTGCGAACAGGCCTGCCCGCAGCATCTTAATATTACCGATGGTCTTAAGAAATGTGCAGAAGTATTGGAAAAATAAGCCCGGCTATGGTAATTAGGGAGTTTAAAACTATGGGAGGAACAGTATATTGCGCTACTGTTTGTTTTATAGTAAAATTCTAACAGTGTTGATATTTGATTAAATAGACCAAGGAGAACGTAGGATGAGAAAAAAACATTGGAAATCTGTAATGTTGTTATTAATGTGCATTATACTTACGGCATGTGGAAAGGTAGAAATTGAAGATTATGCTACAAATGAGGGGTATACAACAGTGGGCGGCAGCGTTACTTCACAGGCGCAGCAGGATAATGGGGAAGATAATGCCCAAAGCGCTGAAAACGAAGAAACGGGCATTCCGCTGGAGGAAGTAAAAATCGGTGTTGTGCATCTTACCTCTCCCGATGACGGAAACGGATATACTTATACGCATGATCTGGGGATTCAGGGAATGGAGAGAAACCTTGGTCTTTCGAGAGATCAGGTGGTTCGGAAACTGTATGTTGACGATACGGACGCAGCGGCGACAAATCAGGCGATTCAGGAATGTATAGATGAAGGCTGCAACATTATCTTTACGACAAGCTGGGGTTATATGGAACCGACGGCAGAGATGGCGGAAAAGTATCCGGATATTTACTTTTCGCATGGTACCGGATATTTGAGCAATGGTAAAAATTTTAACAATTATTTTGGCAGGATTTATCAGGCGCGTTATTTAAGCGGAATTGTAGCAGGTATGAATACGAGAACAAATAGAATAGGTTATGTTGCTGCGATGGATTCATCCAATTCAGAGGTGACCGGAGGCATTGACGCTTTTGCGCTCGGCGTTTATTCTGTGAATCCGGATGCAGAGGTTTATGTCAAAGTTACAAACAGTTGGTTTGATCCGGAAGGTGAGGAGGCTGCGGCGAGACTGCTCGTGGATATGGGGTGTGATGTGCTTGCGCAGCATTGTGATACATCATATCCGCAGACTGTGGCTGATGAGAATGGTGTGTATGGGATTGGATATAACTCCGATATGAGTAAAGAAGCGCCAAATGCATGTCTGTGCAGTGTGATCTGGAACTGGAGCGCTTATTATACTTCTTCGGTGCAGAGTATCATTGATGGCACTTGGGATGGCAGTAATTATTTTGGCGGTATGACAGAAAATCTGGTAGGTATTACTGAGCTTTCCGATTTTTGCGCGGAAGGAACGCAGGAAAAGGTTGACGAGGCAAAAGCGATGATTCTGTCGGGCGAGTTTAACGTGTTTGACGGTGTGATTGAGACAAATACCGGAGATACGGTAGGCGAGGAAGGAAAAACCCTGGATGATGCGACGATAACAGGTGGTATTAATTGGTATTTCAAGACGGTGACGGTAGTAGAATAGGAGGAATGGCTATGAGTTTGAAAAAGAAAATCCTGGCAACGGCAATTTTTCCCATATTGATCTTGGGGTTTTTAACCATGATTCTGACATTGACGGTCATTAAGAATGCCATGGTGAATGAAATCCGGGACGCACTTAAAGGAACAGCGGCGGCAACGCTGGCAGCCTATGACCAAAATACGGGGGATTACATAGAAAGCACTAATGGGGATATCTGGAAAGGCGGTTATAATGTTTCACATTCCGATAGCCTTGTGGACATGATAAAGGATAATTCGGGAATGGACGTTACATTTTTTTACGGGGATAGAAGAATTATGACTTCCGCGCTTGATAGGAATGGCGATCGGATTTTAGGTTCCCCTGCGGGAGAAATGATTGTTGAAAAAGTGCTGCGTGGGGAGGAAGAGTATTTCAGTAAAGCAGTTTCTCTTGACGGCGTGCTTACATATGGTTATTATA
>CAMWKA010000275.1 GCA_947174725.1 uncultured Lachnospiraceae bacterium
CATTTTACCCATATTGCATTTATATAATGCAGTATCGGCAATACTTTCCCTCACCGGACAAACGTTGTACCAAATAACCCTTTATCAGCCTCAAAATATAAAATCCCTTACACCAGACTTCTCTGATGTAAGGGACGAAATACAATTCCGCGGTTCCACCCTGATTGCCTGCCTCAGCAGACCTCTTTCTTTGATGATAACGGTATCACCGGACTCCGATTAAGGATCGCTCAGGGGTGGTCTTCACAAAGTATCTGCCGCCGCGCTTCCAGCCAATGGCGCAACTCTCTGTCAACAGTTTTCTTTGTTACTCTTCCCATCAACGCTTTCTGTCTTTTTTAATATAGTATCTCTTTTTTATTCTTTTGTAAACTACTTTTAAGAAAAAACTTCTCTATTCCAGATTCTTCAGGATCTCGATCAGTTCCATATCTGATGACGTCAGCTTCACATTGGTTTCCAGACGCTTCCCTTCCGGTGTCACAACAGCGATCTCTATAATCGACTCCTCTTTGATGCCGCTCTGCTGCACCGCCTTGATAAACAGCGGGAATTTGGGATGATTTGCCGAAAAGGTATCCCAAGCCCCTTTGATCTTAAACAATACTGCCGGATTTAACATCGTCAACCTCCTTGCCGCCGCTGTTTTTTATGACCATTCCCAAAATACTTGTCCTGTCTGACTTGAACAAAAAAAGGATTGGCAATCATCTGCTTTGATAAAATTAAAGTACTTTATTATCATATTATATTTTAAATAAATTATCAAATATATTTATTTAAAATAATATTTTTTCATATATCCACCAGTATGATATCCGGTCCGATCTGCTTGATCTCCGCGTACTGGATCACACAGCCGGCGTCACAACTGAAACAGCTCAAAAAATGAAATTTCCCCTGCACCGTAATAGAACAGATCTTCCCCGTACAATGGTCAAATTCCAGATCCGTAACATTTCCCAGTTTTTTACAGTTGTTGATATTGATTACCTCTTTACAGCGAAGTTCCGAAAAAAGCATAATTTCACCTCCTGTAATACTATATGCGCAAAACTTCAAATCGTAAGTATAAAACATTTCATTTTCGCACAAGATAAATATGCAGCTGACAAACTTATAAAGGCAGGAACTCTGATGGCAGTTCAAAAAGTAGAAATCTGCGGTGTCAATACCGCCAAACTTCCATTACTCAAATCCCATGAAACGGAAGAATTATTCAAGAAGATCAAGCAGGGGGATATGACTGCAAGAGAACAATTTATCAAAGGTAATCTGCGCCTTGTCCTAAGCGTCATTAAACGTTTTTCCTCCACCAATGAAAACGTGGACGACCTGTTTCAGATCGGATGCATCGGTCTGATCAAAGCAATCGATAATTTTGATACCACTCTGAACGTGAAATTTTCCACGTATGCAGTTCCTATGATCATTGGAGAGATCCGTCGTTTTTTACGCGACAACTCCTCCATCCGCGTCAGCCGTTCCTTGAAAGACACGGCATACAAGGCAATCTATGCCAGAGACTATCTGACACGTAAAAATGCGTTGGAACCCACCATTGCAGAAATCGCAACGGAGATCGGCATGACCAAGGAAGATATCGTCTATGCTCTGGATGCGATCCAGAGTCCGCTTAGTCTTTATGAACCGGTCTATACGGAAGGCGGAGACACGCTGTATGTCATGGATCAGATCTCGGACAAAAAAAATAAAGAAAGCCGCTGGGTAGAGCAGCTTTCCCTGACAGAAGCCATGAAGCATCTGAATGAACGGGAACATGAAATCGTCACGCTGCGATTTTTTGAAGGCAAGACCCAGATGGAAGTGGCCGATATGATCGGCATCTCCCAGGCGCAGGTATCCCGTCTTGAAAAAAATGCCCTGCGTGTCATGAAGGACTATCTGCTTTAAATAAAAAACCGGCACAACCTGTTAAGAGGATGTGCCGGATCTTTTCTTACATATACCATATCCATAGTGCATCATTCAAAAAACCTTCGGTTTTCTTCATTCATACCATGCATATGCTCAGTTCTGTGCGCAATCTTTGATGGAAAAGCTCATTCTGCCCATCTTATCCTTGCCAAGGCATACAACCTTGACCTCATCACCAAGATGCAGGACATCTTCCACCTTGTTGATTCTTTCCTTCGCAATTCTGGAAATGTGTACCATTCCCTCCTTGCCCGGAGCGAACTCAATAAACGCGCCAAACTCCTTGATGCTGACTACTTTGCCTTCAAATATCTGTCCTTCCGCGAAGTCAGTCACGATCGTCTGGATCATATCTACCGCTTCATCCATCTTCTCCGCATCCGTACCGCATACACTAACTGCGCCATCATCTGTAATATCGATCTTTACGCCGGTACGGGCAATGATCTCATTAATCGTCTTACCGCGCTGTCCAACGACATCACCGATCTTCTCAGGATCGATCTTGATCTGAATGATCTTCGGCGCGTATTTTCCGACTTCTTCACGCGGCTCCGCAATTGCTTTGGACATACATGTCTCCATGATAAACATCCTTGCGTCACGGCATCTTGCGATAGCGCCCTCTACGATGGGTCTTGTCAGACCGTGGATCTTGATATCCATCTGGATCGCAGTAATACCATCCTTCGTACCTGTAACCTTAAAGTCCATATCGCCGAAGAAATCTTCCAATCCCTGAATATCTGTCAATAATACGAAATCATCATCTGTTTCCCCTGTTACCAGACCACAGGAAATACCAGCCACCATTTTCTTAATAGGAACACCGGCTGCCATAAGCGACATACAGGAAGCACAAGTGGACGCCATGGATGTGGAACCGTTGGACTCAAATGTCTCAGATACGGTTCTGATCGCATAGGGGAATTCCTCTTCCGAAGGAAGTACCGGCACCAACGCACGTTCTGCCAATGCGCCATGACCGATCTCCCTACGTCCCGGTCCGCGGCTGACTTTTGTCTCGCCCACAGAATAAGACGGGAAATTATAATGGTGCATATATCTCCTGTCTCTTATACACATCTGACGCTGCCGACGACTTAATTGGTGTAGATCTCGGTGGTCGCCGTATCATTAAA
>CAMWKA010000276.1 GCA_947174725.1 uncultured Lachnospiraceae bacterium
CTCTGACTCAAATTGCCGATTGAAAAATAAGATATCAATCTTATTTTTCAATCTATTCCCCCTGCAGGCGGTAAAGCCTGTTCTTCGTCTCTGTGTATTGCTGCTGACTAATCGGCAGAATATCCCCGTTTTTCATCGTCGCCTGATAGCGCTCTATCGTTTCTATCTCTGCCAGGCTGACAATATATGACCTGTGGCACCGAAAAAAGCGGGTCTCCGGAAGCAGTTTTTCCACATCGGAAATCTTTCCGTGAGAAACCAGCCGCCGATACTTCAGAACCAGTTCCACATCCCGCCCGTTACTTTCGATATATAAAATATCCTTAAAATTAATATTATAGACCTTCCCTTCAGAAGTAACCGACAATCCGCCTTTATGTGCCTGCTTCCGATAGGACTGAAGCAGCGCCTCGCGCAGCTTCTCAATATCAACCGGTTTCTGTAGATAACGCAATGCCTGTACCCGATATCCTTCCAAGGCATATTCCGCTGTTGTAGAGATAAATATAATATCAAGTTTGTCCCCCAGTTCACGAAGTTTTTCCGCAGCCTCGATCCCATTCATGCCGGTTGCCAATATATCCGACAAAAGTACATCATAGGGTGAACTCGGTTTTGTCACCGCATTGATCATTGACTCCATATCTTCAAATGTCTTTATCTCATGAACGATCCCTTCTTCATTCAGGATCTTTTCCGTCAATATAGTATTTAACTTTAATGATGTCGCTTCATCATCGCAGATCGCTACCCGAAACATATTAATAACCATGCCTTTCCGCAGTGCACATTCACGGGCTGCGCCCTATTCACTGCATCATTGCTTACGTGGACATTATACCATGTCAGCATGAAATCAAGCGCGAACGTAGTGAGCATTTGATTTCACCTGACATGCTAGCGAAAGAATCTTCAAGCGCGACAGCGCGACAGGCGCGTAGCGGCTGGATTCTTGAGCTTATTATAACATAATAGTTATAGATTGCCAAAAAAAATCTTTTTCAGCATCTTGATCATCGCCGTATATTCCTCTACCATTTCCTCATGATGATCCCAGATAAAGGTGATATCTCCCCGTTTTCCCGCTCTCTCTAAAGAATATGCCTTATCCGCAACATCATGCGCCCCGATATTCTTACAGGCGCCCTTAATAGAATGTGCCGTCACCGAATAATTTTCCAGATCCTCTTTTTCAAAATACGTATTCAATACATTGACAAGATTAGAAGCGGCAAATGTCTGCAATACTTCAAAGTACGCGCTCTGACTGCCGGCGCAGTTTTGGATCCCGGTTTCCGTATCGATACCATCCAACTGCTCCAGAATCATGTCGGGAGACATCCGTTTCCAGTCTTTTGCCGCCTGCTGATTACTGATATTCTCTATTTCCTCTAAAGAAGTTCCCACCGGAAATTGTTTGTGTTTGGGGAGCCACTTCTGCAGGATCTTCTGCAGTTCCCCAATTTTAACAGGTTTGGCAATGTAGTCATTCATTCCCGCATCAATAAACTGCTGTTCTACACCATTGATCGCATTGGCTGTCAGCGCGACGATCGGCACCTTCTGCGCGTATTCACCCTGCAGCTGTCTGATGTTCTGCGTGGCTTCCACGCCATCCATAAACGGCATCATATGATCCATAAAAATCAGATCATATGAGATCAAATGCTTTTTCACGCGGTCAATTGCTTCCGCACCGCTTTCCGCCAATGTGGCTTCAAAACCGAACAGCTTCATCATCTCCCACGCGACCTGCCGATTCACCTTATTATCATCCACAATCAGCACCTTTGCCGTAGGCGCGATAAAATCGATCTGAAAATCTTTAGTTGGCGTATAGATCGTCTCTTCGTCCCTTATAAAATTGCAGGGCAGCGGATCCGCCACCTTTTGCGGCAGTTCCACATAAAAAGTACTTCCCTGTTTTAAAACGGATTCTACCCTGATGATGCCGCCCATAGCGTCTGTCAATTCCTTACAAATGGCAAGCCCCAGACCTGTACCTTCCACATTCCGGTTCTTTTTCGTATTGATCTGTCCAAATGCGGTAAACAGCTTGCTAAGGTCATCTTCTGAGATACCGATGCCCGTATCCTTTACGCTGATACATAAAACACCCAGATCCTCTCCCTGATTTGCAGAAGCATTGCCGCCTCTCCAATTGATCGTCAGCGTGACAGTTCCCTGATTCGTAAATTTCACGGCATTATTTAATATATTAATCAGAACCTGCTTAATACGGATCTCATCGCCAATCAGCTCTCTTGGAATATTCTCGTCTATATTGCACTCAAACCGGATCAGCTTGTCCTTCACCCGAAACTCTATGATTGTGATAACGTCCTGAACCATACTGTTAAACTGGTACGGTTCTGCCACAATCCTCATCAAACCTGATTCCACTTTGGAAAAATCAAGGATTTCATTGATGATGGAAAGAAGCGTTTCCGAAGAACGTTTGATCGTCGCAATATACTCCTTCTCCTTTTTATCAAAATCCCGTTCTTCCAAAAGTTCAGCCATACCATAGATCGCATTCATCGGGGTACGGATCTCATGGGACATATTCGCCAGGAAATTGGATTTTGCTTCAAGCGCTTCCCTCGCGATCTCGTTCTTTTCCTCCATCTCCTGCTGATACCGTTTTACGCTGCTGACAACAAAGAAGATCGTTACTCCGGCAAACGCATACATCGTCAAAAAGGTAACATACAACTGACGGCCGAAAAATTCCTCGATGATCTTTGATTCGGAAAATACCATTAATACAAGAATCGCTATGGTGATCCCAAAGTATTCCACAATCACCTGCGGTCTGATAAACAACGCCATAGTAATTCCCAGCGCCAGGAAGAAAAATGACAGCGTTCCCTGAGTATGCAGGGCATAACTCATATAATAAAATGTAGCAATGCCTGATATGTAGAGGCAGCGGATGACCACGCTTTCATTGTCAACATTCAAAGAAATCAATGACACTAAAAGAACCGGCAGCAATCCAATCGCCACCATCCCAGCTACCTCCCAGCCATATACGGACGCCCCGTATACGATCTGTAACAGAACAGTACATAAAAAT
>CAMWKA010000277.1 GCA_947174725.1 uncultured Lachnospiraceae bacterium
ATGCAAAACTGTTTCTTTTTACATTTAAAATGATGTCACGCAGCGCCTGCTCACGTTCTTCCTTCGTCTCGATCCTTGCAAGCGGCGTATGAAAAATTTCTGCTACGGCATTCCGCTCCTGTTGATCGTCAAACAGATCCATGATCGCCGCCGGGTTGTCATGACCTGCTTCGTGATCCGCAAACAATTGCTTCGCCACCTTTTGATAAAGCTCGTCCGTAAAATCTTCCGGCGTAATATAATCCTCTATCTTCGCGAACAATCCCGGTTCTTCAGCAAGCCATGTGAGCAATACCCGCTGTACCTTCTTTTGACCGTCCTCCGCCGTATTTTTGTTCTGTATGCCGGAACGGGCTTCCGGCAGCCTTACGGTCACTCCGGCTGCCGCCTGACTGATCACCAGTTTTCTCAAGCTCTGCGGATCGATCTGATGAACCTCCGCAACTGCGGTCAGATAATTTTCACGCTCGATCTCTTCCTCAAACTGACAGAGTTTTTTCGCTATTTCCGTGTAAAATCTGGTTTTTTCCTCCGGATCCTCCATCTTATAATTTCTCTTTAACATACGGATCTCAAATAAAAAGCTGTTTTCCGCATCCTCTATTCTTTTTTCAAATTCCTCCGTCCCCAGATTCTTGATAAATTCATCCGGATCCTTATATGGCTGCATATTGATGATCCTGCAGCTCAGCATAGCGTCCCTTAGGATTCCGATCGCCCTCAATGCCGCATTCACGCCTGCATCGTCGCTGTCATACGCCAGATAGACATTCTGTGTATAACGTTTTAATAACACAGCCTGTCCGGGTGTAAATGCAGTTCCCAGCGAAGCCACCGCCTGCGTAAATCCCGCCTGATGCATGGCGATCACATCCATATAGCCCTCGCAGAGGATGATTCCGTTTTTTCTTGACGTCCGTGCAAAATTCAGTCCGTAAAGATTTCTTGATTTATCAAATATCTCAGTTTCCGGGGAGTTAAGATATTTGGGCTTGGCATCCCCCATGACCCTTCCGCCAAATCCAATCACTTTCCCATTCACATCCTGTATCGGAAAGATCACACGGTTGAAAAATTTATCGTTCAATCCATATTTTTCATGATATACGGCAAGTCCGGAATCCCGTATCAGTCCGTCGTCATATCCCTTCTTCTTAAGATACTTTACAAGCGCGTCATTATACTGCAATGCATACCCAAGCCCAAACCGCTGCATCGTCTCCTCTGTCAATTGCCGTTCCGTCAGATATCGTTTTCCCAGTGCCCCCTGCTCGTTCCGCAATGCGCAGAAATAATATTTTGCAGCTTCCTTATTGATTTCAAAAAGCTTCGCCCGTCTGCTTTCCTTCTGCCGCATTTCCTCCGTGTATTCCACTTCCGGAAGCCTGACATTGACCCGCTCCGCCAATACCCGCAGCGCTTCGGGAAAGTTAAAATTCTCATACTCCATGACAAAGCTGATGACATTGCCTCCTTTATGACAGCCAAAACAATAATACATCTGCTTATGCTGGGATACGCTAAAAGAAGGGGATTTTTCACTATGAAACGGACACAGTCCGAAATAATTTCCACCTTGCCGTTTCAAGGAAACATACCCGGAAATCACATCCACAATATCATTTTTCTGCCGGACTTCCTCTACTAATTCCTGCGGATAGTACATACCTTACCCTTTCAATCTATAAAATCTGATAGGCAACTATACAAATTATCTAAACACTTTTGAAATATTATGAGGGCATCAAAAGCCTTATTTAAATGCTGCCTGTCAAACTCTTTTGTGCCGTTTGACACTACTTACATGACTTTTTGTTTGATCATCCATGCCACGACTTCGGTATAAAGATCTCCTCATACAAAGCAATTGCAAATCGGTCGGTCATGGCCCCGATGTAATCGCATGCCACACGTTCCACCGGTTCTCCCCGGTCTAGCAGGAACAAAAACTCCTGCGGCATTTCATCCTTATGTTTCACAAAATATTCAAACAACGTCTCTATCAGATTTTCGGCCTTATGCTCCTCTGCCTTTGCGACCGGACTTTGGTAAACCCGTTCAAACATAAATTCCCGCATCTTTTTCATGGCTTCCGCCACCTCATCCGACATCCTGATATCATCCCGGTCAAAACTTGCATTAACAATATCATGGATAAAACAATCAAGACGCTCTCTTGTGGTATATCCGATCACATCTCCGATCTCCTTAGGGACATCGGAATCTCTTAATATATGCCCCCGGATCGCATCATCCATATCGTGATGGATATACGCGATTTTATCAGACAATCTTACGATCTTTCCTTCCAACGTCGCCGGCATGCTGCTGGTCTGGTGGTTAAGGATGCCGTCTCTGACCTCCATGGTCAGATTTAGTCCCATGCCGTCTTTTTCCAGTACATCCACCGTACGGACACTCTGCTCGTTATGCTTGAATCCTCCGGGACAGACCCTGTTCAGCGCTCTTTCCCCGGCATGTCCAAATGGCGTATGCCCCAAATCGTGTCCTAAAGCGATCGCCTCTACCAGTTCCTCATTCAATCGAAGCGCTTTAGCGATCGTTCTCGCGTTCTGCGAAACCTCCAGCGTATGCGTCAGCCTTGTGCGGTAATGGTCTCCTTCCGGTGTCAGAAATACCTGCGTCTTATCCTTCAGCCGTCGAAATGCCTTACTATGAAGGATCCTGTCCCTGTCACGCTGAAAAACCGGTCGGATATCACATTGTTCTTCCGGACGCAGCCTTCCCCGGGAATTTTCACTTAACGTGGCATACTTGCTTAAAGATTCCCGTTCCAATAATTCCAGCTGTTCCCGAACAATCATCTCCGGTTTTTCCTCCTTTAGTCCACTTTATTATACTACCTTACATTTTTCGCACCCTTTTTTAATATTCTGCTTCTTTTTTCCTTTTCCTTTTTTCTTTTTTAATTTTATTCAGGTATTTGCGAAACTTTTAAAAGCAGAAATATTTCTCTTTTAAATTTGACCCAATTCAACTTCGTGTTCCCAGCTGTATGCAAGGAATAAATATATGTATCTTATACACATCTCCGAGCCCACGAGACGCTCATGAATGT
>CAMWKA010000278.1 GCA_947174725.1 uncultured Lachnospiraceae bacterium
TGTATATATATATGTGTATATTAAAAAAAACGCAAGGAAAAAATAGGATAGGAACATTTCCGGAAAAAGGAGGCAAATAAAAATGGATATACAAAAATCGGATAAGATATATGTTGCCGGTCACAGAGGGCTGGTGGGGAGCGCTATTGTGCGATCTTTGAAACGACAGGGATATCAAAACGTAATCGGACGCACCCATAGTGAGCTGGATCTATTGGATCAGGCGGCTGTCAGAGCATTTTTTGAACAGGAAAAGCCGGAGGTAGTAGTTCTTGCTGCTGCGAAGGTTGGGGGCATCAATGCCAATAATACCGCGCCGGCCGATTTTGCCTATGATAATATGCAGATTCAGTGTAATGTCATCAAATGCAGTCATGACTATCAAGTGAAGAAGCTTCTGTTTTTGGGAAGCACCTGTATCTATCCGAAAATGGCTCCGCAGCCGATCCCGGAGGATGCTTTGTTGACCGGACCGCTGGAAGAGACCAACGAGGCATACGCGATTGCGAAGATTGCCGGACTTGAGATGTGCAAGTTCTTTAAACGGCAGTATGGGGATCATTTTATCAGCTGTATGCCGACCAATCTTTATGGACCTTATGATAACTATGACCTGCAGGGATCTCATGTGCTTCCTGCCATGATTCGGAAATTCCATGAAGCCAAGATCAGCGGGGCGGATCATGTGGAACTTTGGGGGACGGGAACGCCGCTGCGAGAATTCCTTTATGTAGATGATATGGCGGATGCCTGTGTATATCTGTTGGAACATTATGATGGAGAACAACATGTCAATATCGGTACCGGCAAAGAGATCACCATCAGGGAACTGGCAGAGCTGGTGCAGCGGGCGGTTGGCTATGAGGGCAGGATCGTATGGAACAGCGAGATGCCGGACGGTACACCCAGAAAGCTGACAGATGTGACAAAGCTTCACGAGATGGGATTTATGCATAAGGTTGAACTGGAAGAAGGAGTAAGGATGGCTTATGACTGGTTCAAGGATAATGTATCAGAAGCAAGGATGTAAATAACTATGTCAACTAAACTGTATATAAATCTTATGTACAAAATAAAAAAAACCAACATTTGAATACTGATAAAAATATTGTTTGTTTTCAAGAAAAAACAGATATTTTGAGATAGCGCGCGATGCAATCCGCTTTCACTGCTGCCTGGTTTATGGTAGGTTAAGTTATGTAACCTGATTGTTTGGAATATTCTAAATAAACGCTTAGGAAAAAATAACATACTGTGCTGCCAGAAAGGAGGATAAGTGGATGCAGCAACAGGACTATTGCAGAGGCGGCAATATCGCAAAAGTCACAGGACTTTTACACAGGATGGGAGTTCCTGCACATTTGAAAGGTTATTATTACTTAAGAAGCGCAATCATGATTTCGCTGCAAGAGAATAACATGGTCAGTAGCGTAACAAAATTACTGTATCCGAAGATTGCGAAAGAGTATTTTACTACGGAACAAAAAGTAGAACGTGGTATCCGTAACGCCATTGAAGTAGCATGGAAGCATGGTAGCCCGGATTTCTTTGAGGAGGAGTTCGGATATAGTAATGTTTCCGGGAGTGACAGACCGTCAAATAGTGAATGTATTGCAAGGGTTGTAGACCACATTCGGATGGAGAAAATGCTGGAAGAAGAAATGCTGGAAGAAGAACTGCCAGTATGACTCAGAATGGGGGGACATGAGTAAGGGGCGAGCCGGGACTTGCCCCTTTTTCGTGATTTATGCTATAATGTACGCGAACGTAAAGAGGGGGTTAAAAATGTATTGGCTGCTGCCCGTTTTCCTGTTATTTGCTGCATATATGATGGGAAGCTTGATCAAAAAGTTATTCCATGATTTAGAACAAAATTTTTCGGAGGCGGTTCTGGTGGGAACGCTCCTGATGTTCTTATTGTGGGAATTTCTTGCACTGCCTGCCATCAAGATCGTTGCGCCGTTTGCCCTGGTTTCCAGAATCTATAGCGGTCTCTTGCTGGCCATCTTTGCTTTGTCGTTTGTTTTTTGCAATAAAGAGATTCGAAAACAGTGGAAAACAACGTCTGTTCACATTTCGGGGCTGGCTTTTGCATGGTGCGTGTTGTTTTTGGTGCAGATAGGATGTTTTTTGATACTGACGCCGGATGTATCCGGAGATTTTACGGTGGAAACAGTCAATACGACGATTCAGTCGGACCTGATCTATGAAAATCACCCCGGAATGGGAGATACCTTTGCCTATGGCATTACATTCCGTGGTAAGCTGGTCAGTCTTCCTTTGTTTTACGCATACCTAAAAGAATTGTTTTGTGTTGGTGAACTGTTTCCCTGCCACGCGTCAGTTTTGGTATATCGTATGATACCGATATGGGGGCTTTTACTGAGTTATATAGTGTATGGGTTGTGGGCGGATGTCTTTTTTGGAAAAACGGATATAAGCAGAAACAAGAGGGCCCTTTTCTTTATCGGACTGGGATTTATTAATATATTTGGCGCTTATTCTGAGGACAGTATCTTTTATAATCAGATGTATCGGGGATTTCGAGGGGAGACGTTCGTATTCGCAGTGTTGATTCCGTATACGGTCTATCTTTGCTGGCAGATCTATAGCAATAAAAAGCATGCTTCTGTCATTTATTTATTAATGACGGGAATCACAACGCTGATTCTGACAGATTACCAGAAAGGGCTTATACCGTTTGTTCTGGTATTTCTCATTTGTTCTTTGATTGCGGCAGGATACAGGGTAAGGAGGTGGCTGCATTGTCGGAACTGATCAATAGCATGCAGTCGGCTTTGGAACTGGCGGGTGGAAGTCCGGGACTTACGGCGTTGTTCCTGGCGGGGCTGATTGCATTGTGGAATCAGAAATTTCGAGGAGATCAGCAGAATGGTAATTTGTTTTGGTATGGTGCGCTTGCGTTGTTCGTGGTGATCAGTCCGGTTTTTTTAATGCTGGTTTCTGAACATTTGCCGGAGTTGACGACAGATCATATGATGCTTTGGATCCTTCCGGTGGTTCCTGTGATTTTGATTACCGTACTAAACTCGTGTT
>CAMWKA010000279.1 GCA_947174725.1 uncultured Lachnospiraceae bacterium
TCATTATACCGGAACGATCCATGAACAGATCACGCATCGTCAGGGTAAAATGCTTTACGCATACCAGATTCCTTTGACCGTATATCATGACGGATATCTGGGCACGCCCGAAGAACGCCGTCAAAAAGCAGAACGCAATAATATTTTATTATTTGAGGAATTAAAAAAATCTCCTGAAGACCCTTATCTTTATTATCAGATCGGTCAAAGTTTCGGTCTCTGCGGCGACACGGAACAGGAATATGAATATTATCATAAAGGCTGCTCTCTCCCTTTAGACGCCTCCTTAATTTATGTCAGGATCATGCTGGTATCCTATGGATATTCCATGCTGCATACCCACCGCGAGACGCAGGCAATGCAGCTGGAAACATATTATGACAAGCTGTCCTCTTACGCGGATTATGTCTGTCTGCTCGGCTGTATCTACCTTGCAAACCATGAACACCTAAAGGCCATCCGCGCTTTTCGCCACGCCCTTACCCTGACCGATTATTATATCGAAGGAAGCAACAGCGCTACCCCATGGCATAACTTAGGCTGCATCTATGAAGCGCTGGACAACGTGGAAGAAGCGCTCTTATGTTATGAGCACGCCATGACATACCACTCTTCCAATACCAAGGAACGCTATGACGCCCTGAAACAAAGACAGACCGAAAAAGCTCAAAATATGATATCCGATCAGCCGGATACCATACCGTCAACAGATGGCAGCATATTACCGCCCAAAATTACCGCCATTATTCCATGCCATAATGCCTCCGGTGTTTTAGATGGATTTTTCCGTTCGCTGGAAGAACAGACCATGGGACTGACCCATGTACAGCTGATCTTTCTTGATTTTGCTTCCAATGACGATACTTGGGAAAAATTAAATAAATTTGAGCAAAAATATCCCGATTCCGTAATGCTTTTTCCTTTTGCCCCCGATGCTGCGCCTCCCGATCTACGGACGCCGGAAGACTGCATCGTATATGGCATCGCCGAAGATCTTCTTGCTTCCTATGTCACCGCCCCTTATATCTGCTTCCTGCAGCCAAAGGACCGGCTGAACATGGACTTGCTGCGGCAATACAAACAACTCTTTTCATCCAATCCCTGTGACGCCGTGATCTGCCTTACCGTGTCCGAAGTCAAAGACAATGACCGTTTTGCCACGCAGATCAACCCCAATGCCTCCTGCTCGCTTCTGCAGATCAGCAATGATCGTGCGCGTGCAGAACTGGCGGCATCTCCCCTCTTTGACCTGCCGCTCTCCGGAAAACTTTTTTCCAGATCCTATCTGGAAAACCAACATCTCTGGGCGCAGATCGCCCCCGAAGAAAGAAATCAGGCAGACCGGCTTATCAAAGCCAGAGTCTGCCAGTCTATCCATACAATCTGTTATCTTGCAGATACCTTATATCATTGTCCGTAAATACTCTTTATTGCTGAAGCAATCCTGCAATCGTAAGCATTTGCCGGACTCTATTATGATACGTATGCTGTTCCTTTACCTTCTGATAGCCGCTTCCGGCGATTGCCGTCCTCTCCTCCTCATGGGCAAGATAATATCCTGCCTTCTCTACCAGATCCGTCAGGTCCTCATAATATACATAATCCTTTCCCGGAACAAAATACTCCAGAAAATCTTCCTGATAATTTGTCAGCAGAAAACCTCCGCATCCCATAATATCCATCGCCCTAAGCGGGATACCGCTTACAATACTTCGAAGCGTGATATTCAGATTGATTTTTGCCACCTTCATCGCATAGGGCGCTTCCTTGTAATAATCCACTGTTCCCAGATTTCTTACCTTGGGCAGCGCCGGCGTCGCTTCCGGCGTATAAAGCGCCACATCATATTTCTCCGAAAGCGCTTCCAACGCCTCCCTGCGTTCTAAAGCCGTCACCTTTCTCGCCAGATAATAGCTGGCAAATGCCCATTCCGCCGTCTCAAAACCATCCCCATTGGATACAATAGGACACACTTTCCTGATTCGCGTCATGATATCCTCTGTCAGCGCCCCTTCCAATATAGAACAGCCGTATAATCCCTTCTGCGCCTGTATCAATGCCGTCAGATATCCTTTGGTATAATCATCTGCCCGATCAATCGCTTTAAAGATCCGGTGCTTCGGCTCCGTATACATCGAACCGACCATGGCTATGTCCGCCGCATATTTTTTCTGTCTTCCCGTATCAGGTTCCATCTGATCATACAGATCTACCGGCGCTGCCATAGGCAGATAATATACCCGCTCCGGCGCAAACCGGTACAGTCTTTCATACTCCGACCGGTCAAAGACAAAAGCATAGTTGGTCTCATACTCTATTGTCTTAGAATAGATCTGAATAAACGGACTGTCATATGTCCATGAAAGATACGGTATCCTGCATGCTTTACACGCAATTGCCGCCACAGGAAAATAGTTAAATGAAAAAACAAAAGCCGGTGCCGTTTCCAAGATCTTGGAAGCGATCTTCATCGCCAGTTCTTCACTTTTCCTTGTATCTTCCTTATGATTGGAAAACAAAAAACTTACGATCTCATATCCCATAGACCGCAGTTCCGTCTTCATATATTGGTTTCCATAGCTTTCCCATTCTAAGAGCAATGCTTTTTTCACATTAATAACCTTGCCTTTCCACAACCTGCGATTCTTGACAACGAAAAGCATAAGCTTTTTGTTGTATGCTGCCGCAGGCACAAATTCGTGAATGAAAAACTGCTGCTAAAAAGCGAACAAGTTCGCTTTTGCGTTTTTCACACTATCCCTCCATGTCAGAGCAGCTCTGCTGCGATGACGCGCGATGAGAAATCCGCACAGGCGGTTTCTCATCTGCGCTCAGATTGAAAAATAAGTTCGATAGCTTATTTTTCAATCTAACCCAACGCAATCTCCAGCATCCTTCTAAGCGCCTTCGGATAATTATACTCCTCCCGGACTTTCTGATATCCTGCCATCGCTATCTTCAAACGCTCCTTTTCATGGGAAAGATAATAAGCCGTTTTCTCCATCATCTCATCCAAATCATGAAAAAGCACGATCTCCCTATCCGGAACAAACAG
>CAMWKA010000280.1 GCA_947174725.1 uncultured Lachnospiraceae bacterium
ATATATGATATATTTTGTAGATAATAAGTAGAAAGGGAGATGTTTATTATTTCTATACTATGAAAAGTAAAACAGTCTGTCAGGTATGTATGCACCATTGCAGTCTGGAACCCGGACAAAGGGGATTCTGCAGGGCAAGAAAAAATGAGGACGGAAAAATCATATGTGAAAACTATGGAGAAATTACGTCCCTTGCATTGGATGCGATTGAGAAAAAGCCCCTTAAAATGTTTCATCCCGGAAGTCGGATCCTGTCCGTCGGAAGTTATGGATGTAATTTGAAATGTGGTTTCTGTCAAAATCATAAAATTTCCATGGCGGATTTTAATACGGTAGAAACCGTTTATATCTCTCCGGAGGCTTTGGCAGATAAGGCGATTGCCTGCAAATCCGCGGGAAATATTGGTGTGGCATTTACCTATAATGAGCCGCTGGTCGGATGGGAATATATCCGCGATACAGGCACATTGGTAAAAAAGGCCGGAATGAAAAACGTGTTGGTGACAAATGGAACAGCGTCGATGGAAACGCTGGAAAAAATTCTTCCTCTGACAGATGCCATGAACATTGATCTGAAGGGTTTCAGGGAATCGTATTACAGGGAACTTGGCGGGGATTTGGGAACCGTTAAAGAATTTATTCCGCGTGCGGCAGCCAGCTGTCATGTGGAGCTTACCACGCTGATTGTCCCGGGCAAAAACGATACGATATCGGAAATGGAAGAAGAGGCTAGATGGATCGCATCGGTTGAAGCGGCTGTCGGGAAGAAGATTCCGCTGCATGTCACCCGTTTTTTTCCAAGCTACCATATGACGGACAGGGAGGCAACGGAGGTGGAAAAAGTGTACAGACTTGCAGAAACTGCTAAAAAATATTTAGAGTATGTGTTTGTGGGAAACTGTTGATGGTATAGAATGTCATAGGACGATCCATATCCGGCATAAGTATAGAGAGACAGAAAGAGGATGGAAGTTTCATGGAGAATCAGCAGGATATCGAAAATGTTGAAGAGGAAAATCAGCCAACACATTCAAAGGAAGGCTATGTGGTAAGGGTGCATTTCAGTGAGGACGATTATTCCGCGACGGATGCGTTGAGATATTACCTGAAGCAGATGACAGAGCTGAAGTTTTAAGGAATAGATAACCCGTTTCGTATCTTTTGTTTCAAATCTTTTTTCACTTTTATTCCATGTTTATCTAAGCAATAAAACAGACAATCTATCTATTGATACCATTCCCGTTGGGCGGAGTGGATATTCAACTTGACATCCGGTTATAAAACTGTTATAATTTCGTTCAAAATTGAACTATCTAATTTTGAATAAAAGGAGTCTTATAATGCATGCGAGTATGGATTTCGCGCTAAAAATGTCCCGGGCATACAATACAAAATGCAAGCCGCTATGTCAGGAACTTAGGCTGCCACAGACAGCATTTGATATTTTAATGTTTCTTGCCAACAATCCCAGATATAAAACAGCAAGTGACATCGTTGAGGTCAGAAAGATCAAGGCGAATCTGGTATCCGTTAATGTAGATAAACTGGTGCAGGAAGGGTATCTGGAACGTCAGGCTGTGGAAGGAGACAGAAGAAAGACGAAGCTGATATGTACGGATAAGGCACAGCCGGTTATCGAGAGAGGGAAAGCGCTGCAGGCATCTTTTTTTGAGCAGCTATTTGAAGGTGCAGGAGAAGAGGCAAAAGAAGCCTTTTTTGAAATGGTGGAACTGATCAGTAAAAAACTGGATGAAATAATAGAGGGAGGGGATTAACGTGGAATTGGTGATAACAATCGTTGTGACTTTTTTTGCAGGCATGGGAGCCGGGTTAGGTACGGGATTTGCCGGAATGAGCGCGGCTGCCGTTATCAGTCCGATGCTGATCACTTTTCTGGGCATTGATCCTTATATGGCCGTAGGAATTGCCCTTTCTTCCGATGTGCTTGCAAGTGCCGTATCAGCTTACACCTATGGCAAAAATAAAAATCTTGATATCAAAAACGGTCTGATCATGATGGCAAGCGTTTTGGTGTTTACTGTGGTGGGAAGCTACGTTTCCAGTCTGGTTCCCTCTGCCGCAATGGGTAACTTTTCTGTGTTCATGACATTTCTGCTTGGTATTAAGTTTATTGTGAAACCGGTTATGACAACAAAGGAATCCATGCAGGGGGTTTCTGCAAAGAAAAGGGCGGTCCAATCTGTTATATGTGGCGTCTTGATTGGTTTTATATGCGGATTTGTTGGGGCAGGAGGAGGTATGATGATGCTTTTGATACTGACGTCTGTTCTTGGATATGAATTGAAGACCGCCGTAGGCACCAGTGTGTTTATCATGGCATTTACTGCTCTTACGGGAGCGGTTTCCCATTTCGCGATAGGCGGTGTTCCTGATCTGCTCGTCTGCGTTTCCTGTGTGGTATTTACCCTTTTGTGGGCGAGGATCGCGGCCTTGTTTGCAAATAAGGCGGAACCCAAAACATTAAACAGGGTGACGGGGATCGTGCTTGTCATATTAGGGGTGGCAGTGTTTTTGTTTTCCGCTTTTGCGTAAAATAAATCAATGTTTTTTGAAAAATACAAAAATACAAAACGTCATAGGACGATCCATATCCGTCATAAGTATAGAGAAACAAAGGAAGGATCGATGTAACATGAGAGGTCAGGGGATCTATGCTACTGCCCTTTATCTGCGCCTTTCCAGAGACGACGCGGACGTAGACGGCGGTAGAAAGACGGAGAGCGGCAGTATCAAAAGCCAGAGGGATATTTTAAAAGCATATGTTCAGGAACATGATGAGCTGCAGATCTTTGATATTTATGCGGATGACGGTTATTCGGGAGTTGATTTTGAAAGACCGGAATTTAAAAGAATGATGGTCGATGTTCAGAATGGTAAAGTGAATTGTGTGTTAGTAAAGGATCTGTCAAGATTTGGACGAGATTATATCGAAGCCGGGCGGTTGATACAAAAGACCTTCCCGGCTTTAAATGTGCGCTTTATTGCAGTTGCGGATGGATTTGATAGTTTATATGCAGACAGGACGAACAGTAG
>CAMWKA010000281.1 GCA_947174725.1 uncultured Lachnospiraceae bacterium
ATAATATACTTTTATAATATACAGATAAATGAAAGGCGGGCTGTAAAGAAACATTTACCGGATGAGGAAAACGGAGGATTAGATTGAAAAATCATAGATTTTTCAATCGCAAATTTGTGCCGGCGGCCCAAGTTCGCAGGATACGGAAAGGCATGGTTATTAATATGCTGCATATCAGTTATCTTTATAAAAATTACGGAAAATTTCAGGCAGTTAACAACCTATCGCTTCATATCCCGAAAGGGGATCTGTTTGGTTTTGTCGGACCCAATGGCGCCGGAAAGACGACCACTATAAGAATCGTCTGCGGCCTTTTGCCGGCAACGGCAGGTTCGGTTCAGGTGAATGGTGTCGATGCATTTGCCAACCGGAAAGAAATCAAGCGCCAGATTGGATATGTGCCTGATTTTTTTGGCGTATATGATAATCTGAAAGTGAAAGAATATTTGGAATTTTATGGTTCCATGTATGGCATGGACAGCGCCGATATCTTTAAGGTAGCCGATGACCTTCTGGAACTGGTCAATCTGCAGGATAAAAAAGAGGTCTATGTCGATACGCTGTCCAGAGGTATGAAACAGCGTTTGTGCGTGGCGAGGGCGCTTCTTCACAATCCGCAGCTTTTGATCTTAGATGAGCCAAGCTCCGGACTGGATCCCAGAGCAAGGGTGGAGATGAAAGAACTGCTGATGAACCTGAATTCTATGGGAAAGACAATCATCATCAGTTCCCATATCTTATCAGAGCTGTCAGAGATGTGTACCAGTATCGGCATCATGAATAAGGGACATCTGGTGATGGCCGGCAAGATTGATGAGATCAGAGACCATATGAATGCGGACAACAGAATCATCCTGTCGATTGAAAACGATATTGAGAAGGCTGTGCGTATCGCAAAGGAACACGCTGGCGTTATCGTGCGTTCTGTCCGTGAAAATGAACTGATCATTTCTTATACCGGCACGACGCATGAGTTGAATCAAATGATACGACAGATGATGGAGCAGGAGATTCTGTTGGCAGGATTCCATAAAGAGGAAGGAAACTTAGAGGCGCTGTTTATGCAGTTGACAGGAGGGACCCCGGAATGAAGATCAGGTTGAATCCAATCATGAAAAAAGATATTAAGGTTACTGCCCGCAGTATGAAGATGGCGTGGGGACTGATGGCCTATGAAGCGATTCTGGCATTTTTATTTATCATATCACTGTCTGTCCTTGATTATGGGTCAAGTTATAATTATCAGAATATCTATGGAGAACTGATTTCTTTGTTTCCGTTAATCGGAATTGCCCAAGTCAGTATGGCTGCATTGACGATTCCGATCATGACGGCATCTTCCATATCAGGAGAAAAGGAACGGCAGACGTTTGATATTATGCTGACGACTTGTTTATCGCCTAGGGCGATCGTATTTGGAAAGGTATTTTCTTCCGTAGCGGAAGTCATGCTGTATGTGATAGCCAGTATCCCTATTATGGCGCTTGCGTTTGTGTTGGGAGGACTTTCCTGGTGGACGCTGTTTTTATTCCTTGTCGTGATTTTTGTTTTTGCTACACTTGCAGGAAGTATCGGGGTATTTTGTTCTTCCATCAGCAGAAAATCTATTGTTTCGATCATACTGGCGTTTGTTGGATACTTTCTTGTGTGTTTTTTAACGGTTCTTCCAATTATCATCACCATGTTTGCCACAAGGGGAGATGATATTTATGACAGTACGATCTTTCTTTTGTTGAACCCGATCGTATTTCTGGAAGAGTTTTTTATGCTTTCCATGACAGGGGAATCGTTGTTTTCCGGTGGGAATTATTTTGATTTCGGATTTTTCACGGAACTGCTCGCTCACGGTCCGCTTTGGTGCATTATCTCCGGGATATGTATGTTGGGGTTGTCAATGTTCTTTATGTTTCTGGCAGCAAGGAAGATCGACCCACTGTCTGGTAAAGTCAAAAAAATTGCCAGAAAGCAGCCCATCGTGCAGAGCGCATTTATTCCTAAAGAGGTCAATCATATAGAGGCCGGAAATGAGGCTCAAAATGGATGAACGTAAATTTTTGGAGAATTTCATAAAGGATTACCGGAGTAAGATGAATCTTGCGCGGCTATTAAAGTGGTGCTTTATAGCCGGCGGCATAGGAGTTTTTGCGGCGCTGTTGGTGGAGATCATTGCCATAATTACTCCGTTTTATTATGCCAATCTTGTGGCGGTTCTTTGCGTTTTGTGCAGCATTATATGCGGTGTTGTCATGGCGCTGGTGAAGAGACACAGTATGGAGGACGCGGCGCTTGCCATTGACCGGTTTGGTTTTGAGGAGCGCGTGATTACGGCATATGAGAATTTGAATGGTGAAGGAGCAGTATTGTCATTGCAAAGGGATAATGCGGCGAGGCTGCTGGAACAGAAGCAGCATATGGTGAAGACATCCGTGCTTCCTTCCTGGAAACTGATGCTGCCGGTGATCATTCTGGGACTTTTGTCGGTTGTCATCATCATGCTCCCGTCTGAGACCAGAGAGATTGCGGTGCGGCGGCATGAGCTGGTCAAATACGCGGAAGAACAGAAAGAGGAGATTGAGGAAGCACTGGAAGCACTGGAGGAAATTGAAACAGACGGGTTTACGGATGCACAGATTGCTCAGCTCGAACCGATGAATGATTCGCTGAATGCTTCTATGGCCGAGCTGGAGGAACTGACTTACGGGCAATATCAAATGCCGGAGAATATGAGGGCATCGGAACTTGCCCTGCAGCAGGCGAATGAGCGGCTGGATTATAAGATGGATAGTATGGTCAATCAACTGGGACAGATGATGGAACAGGGGATGGGAAATGAAAATATGCAGACCTCTATAGAGAGTATGCAGAATGCGATGGATCAACTGGCTTCCAATCAAAGCGGTCAAAACGGCCAGAGCGGTCAAAATGGTCAAAACGGCCAGAACGGTCAAAATGGCCAAAACGGCCAAAATGGTCAAAACGGCCAGAACGGTCAAAATGGCCAAAACGGCCAGAACGGAC
>CAMWKA010000282.1 GCA_947174725.1 uncultured Lachnospiraceae bacterium
GCAATATATGTCTTTGCTTCTTTTTCAAATTCATCCCTTAAAAATGTCTGCTCGTCGGCATAGCCCAGCACGATTTCCTTTTCCCCGGGAATCGACTTTGCCGCAAACAGCATCGGGGGAATACCGATTCCGCCGCCGATCACAATGGTACGCTTCCCCTCCGTCGCGCGGATATCGTAACCATTACCCAATACCCCCAGAACCTCCAAAGCTTTTCCTCTTTGATAACCGGATAACTTCCTTGTTCCTTCGCCGCTGATCCGATAGCCCATTCTAATCAGCCCTTTTGCGGCATCTACATCACAAATACTGATCGGTCTCGCCAACAAACGGCTTGCATCCTCAATATAAATGCCTAAAAACTGTCCGGCATGGGCTTCCTTTGCCATGGATGTTTCGATCGTCAAGGAAAAGATATCATTTGCCAGCATTTCCTGACGATAGATTCTGGCGGTCTCTTTTCTTTTTGCCATATTCTTTTTCCTTTCTTTTACTTTCTGCTATATACGATCTCCCCGCCGCAGATGGTATATTCCACTACGCCGTCCAACCGCTGTCCGGCAAAGGGAGAGTTCTGCGATTTGGAAAGGAACGGTCCTGCCTGTCCTTTTTCCTGCTCATGAAATATCACAATGTCCGCCGGTTTCCCAACCTCTATCGAACCTGCATTCAGATGATACAGCTTCGCCGGCGCATAACTCATTCGATCGATGAGCTCCATCATGGTCAGATGCCCTGCATGAACCAGATTTGTGACTGCCAGAGGAAGGGCCGTCTCCAGACCGATAATGCCGCTTGGAGCTTCTGTCAATGGTTTTGCTTTTTCTTCCGCACTATGAGGTGCATGATCGGTTGCAATCAAATCGATGGTTCCATCCTTCAAGCCCTCAATGATCGCCTGTCTGTCGTCCTCCGTTCGAAGCGGCGGATTCATCTTCGCAAGGGTTCCATGCTCCAATACCGCCGCCTCTGTCAAAGAAAAATGGTGCGGCGTTGCTTCCGCATGGATCCTGTCGCTTTTCTTTCTGGCCTGTCTGACCAGTTCTACCCCTTCTTTCGTACTGATATGCTGGATATCTATAGATGCGCCCGTCTCCAGCGCCAGCATCAGATCCCTTTCAATCATGGTGATCTCCGCTTCTCTGGACGCCCCTTCGATGCCAAGCTGTTCTGATACTTTTCCCCGGTTGATACCGGGATTCGTAATCAATGAAGGATCTTCTTCGTGAAAACTGATGGGAACATCCAGACGCGCCGCCTGTTCCATTGCCCTTCTAGCCACGTCCGCTTCCAACAGCGGCAGTCCGTCATCCGTAAATCCCACAGCGCCGCACTTATAAAGCTTGTCCATATCAACAAGCTCCTGCCCTCTCATCCCTTTGGTCACACAGGCGCATGAATATACGTGAATCGGCGACTTCCCTGCCTTCTCTAATATATAAGAAAGCGTCTCCTCCTGATCCACCACAGGTTTTGTATTCGCCATCAGGATCACACTGGTATATCCGCCCTTCGCTGCAGCGAGGCTGCCTGATTCGATGTCTTCCTTATAAGTAAATCCCGGATCCCTGAAATGCACATGGACGTCCACCAGACCGGGAGCCGCAATACAGCCTTTTGCATCAAGAATCTCCTGGGTCCCATTGGAATCTTCGTCTAATTGTTTGTTCTCCGTAGATTCCCCCTGTGAAGCCTGTCCCACGATTTCTTTTATCAGACCGTCCTCAATATTGATCCGGCATATTTCATCCCTGCCATCAGCAGGATTGATCAGTCTCACATTTTTTATGATCAAAGCTTTGGCTCCTTTTTCGTTTTATATACCAAATTATACCACAAAGAGATTCTTTTTAGTATCCCCTGATCAAATCCCAAAGCCTTTCACTAAACAGAAAAAAATAAATATTGCAAAATCTTTTCAAATGCATTTTCAAATGCCTCTCCTACGGAAACATTATCCCGTAGCAGATCGGTATGAAGCGCATCACCAAATATCCTAACATTATATTCTGTAAGAATCGGATCAGTCTCATCCCCTTGGATCCCTTCCCATGCCCAATTCACAAAATCCAATTCTGCAGCATTTTCCGGTTCTGAATAAACAATCAGAAAATGCAGTTCATCCGAATAAGTATTAATATATACATCATAGGCATATTGCCAAAGTTCCTCATAATCCTCATTCCAATCCGAATCATACACTGTCATTACGCAAGGATAAATTCCTGTCAGATCTTCAAATTCCTGCATCACCTCGTTCAATGAATCTTCATTATCAATCACTCCGATATTGTCTACAATATAAACATCCCCATCATCTGCTTCCACCCATGGCGCAAACTCAGAAATCTCTTCAGATGATTCTTCCTCTTCCGGCAGTAAGGATTCCTCCACAGAGTCTTCCTGCGACAAAATAATTTCCTCTGCAAGCTCCTCCTTCTCTGCCAGCAATTCCTCTACCTCTTCCAGTTTTCTCAAGATAGCACTGGAATCTGTCTGCGCCAATCCTTCTTCCAGTATCTTTGCCGCTTCGTCGTAGTCTTCCTGCTCTATGTAGATATCCGCCAATCCCAGATATGCATCCCTGCATCCCGGATCTATCTCAATCGCCGCCTCATATGCCACAATCGCATTCTCATAATCCAACTCTGACAGATATCCTTCTGCCAAATCAAGCTGTTCCGCCAGCTTTCTTTCCGGACTATTACCTGTTACAAAGATGACCGCCGCTACCACTATGCAGACCACTGCTGCAATGGCGGCTATGATAATGATCCATTTCTTGTTCATTGTTTTCTTGGTCTCCATACTTTCCTCCTAAACTGCTCCGCATTTTGAACAATACATAACTCTCTCCTCATTTCTACGACTGTACATAATCTGATCAATGATTCTCTACATGATCTTTTTCAATCGGCATTTACACTATACCGCAATCAATACAAATTTGCAATTTTTATTAAAATGGGAAAAATTTATTTAAATTTATTTTTATCTCAATAATTTGCC
>CAMWKA010000283.1 GCA_947174725.1 uncultured Lachnospiraceae bacterium
GTTCAATATTTGGCTCATTAACCATTAACCCAAGCATTTCAGCATTCTTTTTTGCATCAGGCGATTTTGAAGCAAATCGTCTTGCTATTTTGTATCCTATTTCGATTGGAATTTGTGTCGCTCTTTTTACTCCTTTTGGATTCAGATTGCCACCGTTTAAGATCAATGCCCTTACCTTGTTTGGATATTTCATTGCAAATTTCATTGCTATATTTGCTCCATCCGAAAATCCTAAAATAACTGCATTTGAAATACCAAGACCTGCCATAAAATCGTATAGGTCACAGGAAAACTGCTCAATAGTAAAAGGTTTTGTACCTCTTGGCGATTTCCCGTGACCTCGTGTATCTAAAGCAATCACTCTGTATCTGTCGCTAAAATAATCTATTTGATGCTCGAAATATGAGCCATCCTCTCCGTTTCCGTGCAAAAGGATAAAGGGCTCTTTATTTCCTTTTTCTTGATAATATAAATCTATATCCATTGATGCTTCCACGCAACTTTAAATTTTTAAGTATCTAATGTGTATGAATCGTTTTTTTCGGACATTTTTCCTTACATGTTCCGCAGGCAGTACATTTTTCCGGATCGATCTTTGCCAGAAAATCCGTCACATCGATTGCATCGCTTGGACAATTCTTCCTACAGACCCCGCAACCAATACATCCCACCTGACATTCTTTCATCACGACAGGACCTTTTTCATTAGAAGAACACGACACAACATACTCCGCATCGTATGGGATCATCTCAATGATATGCTTCGGGCATACGGTAACGCATTTACCGCAGGCCTTACATTTATCCTTATCTACAACTGCTATCCCATTTTCCAGATGAATGGCGTCAAAGGGACATTCCTTAACGCAGGAACCATATCCAAGACAACCGTAATTGCAAGCCTTGGGACCGCCGTTCGGCACAAACTGCAGCATCCTGCAGTCCTGTACACCGCTGTATTCATAGTCTGTCGCCGCCTTATCACAGTCTCCGGCACATTTGACATATGCGGTCATACGTATGCTTTCCCCGGCTTCCACCCCCATGATCTTCGCTATCTCTTTGGCGACCTTGTCACCGCCTACCGGGCAGGAATTAACAGCCGCTTCCCCTTTCACGATGGCAGCCGCAAGCGCAGAACATCCCGCATAACCGCAGCCTCCACAGTTGTTGCCGGGAAGCGTGTTTACCACCTGTTCTTCCTTTGGATCAACATCCACTTTTAATTTTAATCCCGCAATTCCCAGAAATAATCCGATGAAAATCCCCACCAAACTGATCACCAAAACAGCTGTTATAATCGCTCCAAAATCCATATCGATAACCATACCTTTCTCTTAACCTGCACATCTAATCTATTGATACCATCACACAGATCATATCGGTCTCTTTACAGCAGTCCGGAAAATCCGCAAAACGCAATCGCCATCAATCCTGCCGTAACAAGCACAATAGGCATTCCCTGAAATGGTTTCGGAATGTCGTTATACTGCATCTTCTCCCGGATACCCGCAAGGATGCAGATTGCAATGGCAAATCCTCCGGCAGTTGCAAATCCGTTCACCACGCCATACAAAATATTATATTCCTTCTGCACATTGGTCAGCGCCGTACCAAGCACCGCGCAGTTGGTGGTGATCAACGGCAGGAATACACCAAGGGACTGATACAACGCCGGAATCTTTTTCTTTAAGAACATCTCCACAAACTGCACCAGAGCTGCAATCACCAGAATAAATACGATCGTTCTTAAATATTCAATATGAAATCTCTGCAGGATAAACTGATAGATCGCTCCGGAAACCAGCGACGCCAACGTAATGACAAAGATTACCGCTATGCCCATGCCGCTTGCTGTTTTAAGCTGTTTTGACACGCCCAGGAAGGGACAAAGTCCATAGAACTGACTTAAAACGACATTGCTGACCAGTGCGGAACCAATCGCTATGATCAATAATTCTCTCAATGTTTCTCCCATATCTTCCACCTCAATTTATTTTTTCACACTAATCATCCATGTCAGCGCGGCTTGCTGCGATGACATGCGATGAGAAATCCGCGCTGGCGTTTCTCATCTGCCTACTGCGCAATCTTTTCCATCCGGATCGTAAAAACGATGTTCACAGGCGGAATCCCCGCAATTCATACAGTCATGGCTGCATCCGCTCTGGATCTTCGTCTTCTCACCCCGCTGTTCCTTTTTACTCCGCACTACATTCTGAATCGCCGTCAATGCCGCAAGCACGAAAAATGCACCCGGCGCCATGACAAAGATCGCGATCGGGCTCTGGCTCTGCAGCCATCCCGTCACACCCTCTCCTGCGCCTATCATCGCTGCCAGCTCCGCAAAGGAAATACCAAAGATCTTATGCGCGCCTAAAAGTTCCCTGACCAGACCGATACAGGTCAACGCCACCGTAAAGCCAAGCCCCATGCCAAGTCCGTCAAACATGGATAAAATAAAATTATTTTTAGAAGCAAATGCTTCCGCGCGTCCCAGAATAATACAGTTTACTACAATCAGGGGAATAAACATTCCCAAAGCATCATTTAAGGCAGGAATATAAGCCTCCAAAAACTGCCCAACGATCGTTACAAAGGATGCAATGATCACAATGAATGCCGGAATCCGCACCTTATCCGGAATAATACCCCGCAGCATGGAAATGATGATATTACTCATCGTCAGTACAACCATCGTCGTCATCCCCATACCAAAACCGTTGATGGCAGAAGTCGTAACCGCCAAAGTAGGACACATACCGAGCATCAGGACAAATGTCGGATTTTCTTTGATCAGTCCATTGAAAAATACTTTTCCGGCTGTCATTTCTTTCTCCTTACTCATTGCTCATCCCTCCTTCCATCAGATATCCATGAAAATAATCAAGACCGGCATTGACACCATTTACCACGGCATTGGTCGTGATCGTCGCAGAACTGATGGCATCCACTTCGCTCGCCGCCATCGCCCCGGTCTTCGTATATACAAAAGAAGTAACATTC
>CAMWKA010000284.1 GCA_947174725.1 uncultured Lachnospiraceae bacterium
GTCAGAAGCTGATCGATGAGTCCAGAAACAGCTTTTTTGAAGGGATCAAGCATGCAAAACCGGGATACCGTCTGTTTGATATTTCCAATGCGATTGACGACTATATCTCAAAGTTTGGTTATGGGATCGTAAGAGACCTGACCGGTCACGGAGTCGGCACAAAGCTCCATGAAGATCCGCAGATTCCTAATTTCAGACAGATCCGCCGCGGACCGAAACTTCAGCCCGGCATGACGCTGGCAATCGAACCGATGATCAACATGGGCAGGGGAGATGTGGAGTGGCTGGATGACGATTGGACTGTCGTAGCAGAGGATGGACTTCCGTCAGCGCATTATGAAAACACGATCCTGATCACGGACGGAGAACCGGAGATATTGACACTGCTGGGTTGAGAAGGGAATAGTTAATAGTATGGTAGGTTGTCTGGCAGTCTCGAAAGCGGGACACGATAAGGATGAGATCTATCTGATCCTAAAAGAAGAAAGGGATTTTGTTTATCTTGCGGATGGGATCGGAAAAACAACATCGACACCGAAGAAAAAAAATAAAAAACATATTCAGATCATTAAAAACGGACTGCATGAGATCCCGGTGGAAGATGTAAGAGGGAAGTTGGAAAACGGACAGCCGGTCATGGATGAAGAAATCAAATATGTATTAAAACAGTATAAAAAGAAAAATCAGAAGTTCACAGGCTAAGAAAGGAGCAAATCTATAGGATGTCAAAGGCTGATGTAATCGAAATTGAAGGAACTGTAACAGAAAAATTACCGAACACCATGTTTAAGGTGGAACTTGAGAATGGGCATGAGGTTCTGGCACATATCAGTGGTAAGCTCAGGCAGAACTTCATTAAGATCCTGCCCGGAGACAAGGTAACGCTGGAGCTTTCGCCTTATGACCTTTCCAAAGGAAGAATCATCTGGAGAGACAAATAAAAATTCTTTTGTTAAAGTTTTGTAAAAGTTTATTAGATGTAAGAAAAATAATTCTTGCATTTACTAATAGTTCATGATATACTTTAAAACGGTCTTTTTTGAAAGGAGGGTTTAACCGTGAAAGTTAGATCATCAGTAAAACCGATCTGCGAAAAGTGCAAGATCATCAAAAGAAAAGGGAGAATCATGGTTATCTGTGAGAACCCGAAGCATAAACAGAGACAGGGTTAATTGCTGTTTTTGTTTGTGATTAATTTGTGCGGCTGCAGCAGAATCTATCCGTCAATAGAGGATGCTGAAAATCGATAAATGTGAGGTAGCAGGTGATACCGTGCATTTACGATTGATACTGTTTCTACTATATAATAGTTTGAAACAGACAAGACCGGAGTGATCCGGTTGGGTCTTTTGACAGACCCCAATCAATTAGTAACTGTTAACAGGCCGGTTAAGATTTTAGAAAGATAAGACCGGTACACCAGGAAAACGGAGGAAATGAAAAATGGCTCGTATTGCAGGTGTTGATTTACCTAGAGACAAACGTGTCGAAATCGGACTTACTTATGTCTATGGAATCGGCAGAGTAAGCGCTAACAAAATCTTAGCGGAAGCTAAGGTCAATCCGGATACCCGTTGCAGGGATCTGACAGATAGTGAAGTAAAAGAGATTAGTACGATCATTGACAGGGATTACACGGTAGAGGGTGATCTTCGTAGAGAGATCGCATTAAACATCAAGACGCTTCAGGAAATCGGATGCTATCGTGGTATTCGTCATAGAAAAGGACTTCCTGTTCGTGGACAGAAGACAAAGACCAATGCCAGAACAAGAAAGGGTCCGAAGAAGACTGTAGCAGGTAAGAAGAAGTAAGATTTACTTGTAGTAATTGTGGTATCATGTAGGTTTATACACGGAAGTTATCCTTATGGAATATGGCGTGTATAGGAATTTTATCAGAAAGTAGGTTAGTTTAAATGGCAGCAGCAAAGAAACCATCAACAAAGAAAGTTACAAAAAAGCGTGTCAAGAAAAACGTTGAACATGGACAGGCACATATCCAGTCATCCTTTAACAATACGATTGTTACTTTGACGGATAATGAAGGAAATGCTCTTTCATGGGCTTCCGCCGGCGGTCTTGGATTTAGAGGTTCAAAGAAATCTACTCCTTATGCAGCACAGATGGCAGCAGAAACTGCAACAAAGGCTGCGTTAGTTCATGGACTTAAGACAGTAGATGTTATGGTAAAAGGACCGGGTTCAGGACGCGAGGCAGCAATTCGTGCATTGCAGGCAAATGGTTTGGAGGTAACCAGTATCAGAGATGTGACGCCGGTTCCCCACAATGGATGCCGTCCGCCTAAGAGACGTCGTGTATAATGAAAGTGGAGGTAGAGGATAATGGCAATTAATAGAGTTCCAGTTCTTAAAAAATGTAGGGCGCTTGGTCTGGATCCCTCTTATCTTGGTGTTGAAAAATACACACATACCAGTGAATGGAAGAGAGAGGTTGACGGACAGAAGAAGAATATCAATAAAAGGCTTGACAGACATGTCAACGAGTCAATCAGAAGCCTGAGAAACCCGAATAAGAAGGTCAGCGAGTATGGCATGCAGCTTCGGGAAAAACAGAAGGCGAAATTCATCTATGGCGTATTGGAAAAACCGTTCCGTAACTACTATGAAAAGGCTGACCGTATGAAGGGCATGACAGGTGAGAACCTGATGATCATGCTGGAGAGCAGACTGGACAGCGTAGTGTTCAGAATGGGATTTGCCAGAACCAGAAGAGAAGCAAGACAGGTCGTAGGACATAAGCATGTTCTGGTCAATGGAAAGAAAGTGAATATTCCTTCTTATTTAGTAAAAGCAGGTGACGTGATCGAATTGACCGAAAAGGCAAAGGGATTGCAGAGATTTAAGGATATTATCGAAGTAACAGAATCGAGAATCGTACCTGACTGGATGGAAGTTGATTACGAGACAAAGAAAGGAACTGTGAAAGAGCTTCCTACAAGAGAGGCGATTGATGTGCCGGTAAATGA
>CAMWKA010000285.1 GCA_947174725.1 uncultured Lachnospiraceae bacterium
CTGGTGATTGCGGAGACCCAGACGGCAGGAAAGGGAAGAAGAGGCAGAAGCTGGAGCTCTCCGAAAGGCAGCAGTATTTATATGAGTATGCTGCTCAGACCGGATCTGCCGGTGGATAAAGCTTCCATGCTGACGCTGGTGATGGCAGTCAGTGTGGCTGACGCGCTCAACCAGCTTTATGATATGGAAGTAAAGATCAAGTGGCCGAATGATATCCTGATCAATAAGAAGAAGGTCTGTGGAATCCTGACAGAATTGCACGATCACCCGGATCATACGTATTCGGTTGTAATAGGAGTTGGTATTAATGTAAATCAGAAAGGATTTCCGGAGGAAATTGCGGAAATTGCCACTTCCATATTGATAGAAAAGGGAGACAGCTGCAACCGTGCGGATATCGTCCTTGCCGTGATGGAATATTTTGAGTATTATTATGATCTGTTTGCGGAGGGAGGAGACTTGTCTGCTTTGGTGGACATCTATGATGCTTATCTGATCAATAGAAATGAGAGGGTAAGGGTTCTGGATCCGGCAGGAGAATATGAAGGACTGGCAAAGGGGATCAATGATCAGGGAGAACTGATCGTTGAACTGGCGGACGGAAGCATTACCAGGGTATATTCCGGAGAGGTGTCTGTGAGAGGGATCTATGGATATACTTAAAATTGTTGTTTAGAATGGAGATTTTAATGGAAGATCATCGTAAGGTGCTTTGCGCAGCCAATGCTTATGAGCAGAAATATTATTTTAATGAACAGGAATTTTCAAATCTCCCGGAATCGATCAAAGAGGAGCTGCATATTATCTGTGTCCTGTTTACGGAAGAGGTAGGCGGGATCTTTATGATCGTGATGGAAGAAGACGGTAGTGTGTCTATGGAGACACAGGCAGCAGAGGATGATTTTTATTATGATGAGGTAAGCAGCGGTCTGCTGATCGGTCAGATCAGGACAAAGCGGGCGGAGCTGTTTGAATCGCTGAGCCTGTATTATAGGGTATTTTTTCTGCATGAAGATATTATGTAAACTGCGCAACAATGTTATGTAAACCATATAGACGGGACCGGAGAACAGATCACCTATACTGAAAATTCGCAGGTTATGGAAAGGCAGGGTTTTTAAGATGTTATTAACAATTGATGTAGGAAATACCAATATTACGTATGGAGTATTTCAGGACGCAGAACTAAAGGCAACATTTCGGATGATGTCTAAGCAGCTGCGTACCTCGGATGAATACGGGGTATCCATCGTTTCATTACTGAAGTATAATCAGGTATCTGCGGAGGAGATCAGCGGGATCATCGTTGCCAGTGTCGTGCCGAATATCATGCATTCCCTGCTAGGCGGCATTGAGCGGTATCTGGGCAAAAAGCCATTGATTGTGGGACCGGGCATCAAGAGCGGTATTAAGATCGTGACAGAGAATCCCAAGGAGATCGGACCGGATCGGATCGTGGACGCAGTCGCCGCTTATGACAAATATGGCGGACCGGTATTGGTCATTGATTTCGGAACGGCGACCACCTATGATCTGGTCAATGAGAAAGGGGAATTTTGCGCAGGCATCACGGCACCCGGTATCCGTATCAGCGCTAAGGCGCTGTGGGAGGATACGGCGAGGCTGCCTGAGGTGGAGATCAGAAAACCGGCTTCCATCTTAGCGCAGAATACCGTTACCAGTATGCAGGCAGGACTGGTTTATGGACAGATCGGACAGACGGAATATATCGTCAATCAGGTCAAGAAAGAGACAGGATATGATGAAATACGGGTGATCGCCACCGGAGGATTGGGAAGTGTCATAGCGGATGAGACAGATTGTATCGAGATCTATGACCGCACGCTGACGCTGGATGGATTGCGATACATCTATCAGAGGAACTGTAAATGATGGCGTTTGAATTTTCTATAATAAATAGTGGTGTATAGCACAATGAGTCAGTTGACAATAGGAGATGTGACCTTAGAAAATAATGTGATATTGGCGCCTATGGCAGGGGTGACGGATCTGCCGTTTCGCCTGTTGTGCAAGGAACAGGGAGCCGGTCTTCTCTGCATGGAGATGGTCAGCGCCAAAGCGATTCTGTACCATAATAAAAATACAGAGAAGCTGATGGAGATCGATCAGAGGGAACTTCCGGTGTCCTTGCAGTTATTTGGTTCAGAACCGGATATCATCGCAAAGATAGCCGCTGAGATAGAAGACCGCCCATTTGCCATATTGGACATCAATATGGGATGTCCGGTGCCGAAGATCGTGAATAATGGAGAAGGTTCTGCTTTGATGAAGAATCCGAAGCTTGCAGCCAAGATCATTCGGGAGACGGCAAAGGCAATCGGTAAGCCGGTTACGGTCAAGATCAGGAAAGGATATGACGAAGCGCATTACAATGCCGTGGAACTGGCAAAATATCTGGAAGATGCCGGAGCGGCTGCGATAACGGTGCATGGCAGGACGAGGGAGCAGTTTTATTCCGGTACTGCCGATTGGGAGATCATCCGCAGGGTGAAGGAGGCGGTGACGATCCCGGTGATCGGCAATGGGGACGTTGTGGATGGAGAGAGCGCGAAACGGATGATCGAAGAAACCGGCTGTGACGGCATCATGGTGGGCAGAGCGGCGCAGGGCAATCCATGGATTTTCCGTGAGATTTTATTTTATCTGGAACATGGAGTAAAGATGGAAAGACCATCCATAGAGGAAGTCAGGGATATGATCCGGCGTCATGCGGCGCTGCAGCTGGAGTGTAAAGGGGATTATATCGGGATCCGGGAGATGCGTAAGCATGTGGCATGGTATATCGCGGGTTATCCCCATGCGGCAAACCTTAGAAAAAGGGTGTGTTCGGTGGAACGGATGGAGGAATTGATGGAGCTGGTCGAAGAGATTGGCACAGCGAACTCTTGACAGTATAAAAGGAATTAAGGTATAATTTATTGATTGTTTTACCCGAGGATATTACAAAAATATTATTGTTTCAAAT
>CAMWKA010000286.1 GCA_947174725.1 uncultured Lachnospiraceae bacterium
CAAGACATGCGTTATGGCCGCCAAATCCCCGCGAGTTGGCTAATGCAATATCAATATCTGCTTTTACGGCAGTATTCGGCACGTAATTCAGATCACATTCTTCATCCGGCTCATTCAGATTGATTGTCGGCGGAACGATTCCCTCCTGCAGAGCAAAAATACATGCCAAAGCTTCTACTGCGCCAGCCGCTCCGAGCATATGTCCTGTCATTGACTTTGTCGAACTGATATATGCCTTACGTGCAGCTTCCTCGCCAAGCGCCTTCTTGATCGCTATCGTCTCACATACGTCATTCATATGGGTACCTGTTCCGTGGGCATTGACATAAACGGTTTCCCCGTCACGATATCCGGCTTCCCGCATAGCGTCCTTCATTGCCTGTGCGCCGCCTCTTGCATCCGGATGAGGCGCAGTAATATGATGCGCGTCACAGGTCGCGCCATAGCCGCAGACCTCGCCATAGATCTTCGCCCCTCTCTGCTTCGCATGCTCGTATTCTTCCAGAACAAACGCAACCGCGCCTTCTCCCATGACAAAACCGCCTCTTCGCTTATCAAAGGGAAGCGACGCTGCATTGACATCCTCTGATACCGACAATGCCTGCATATTGACAAATCCTGCAACCGCCGTTGCACAGATCGTTGATTCCGATCCTCCGGTAATGACTGCGTCCGCATATCCGTGACGGATCAGACGCAATGCCTCACCGATAGCATTGGAACCGGAAGCGCATGCTGTTACCGCAGGCATGGCCTCACCACGGCAATCGTGACGAATCGCGATCATACCGGAAGCCATATTCGTGATCAGCATCGGGATAAACAGTGGCGAAACCCTTCTGGGACCTTTTTCCATCAGTTTTGTATGCTCCACTTCAAAGGTATTGATCCCGCCGATACCACTTCCAAAATAAACGGCAAATTTTTCCGGTTCTACCTTCCCCATAATTCCGCTTTCCTCCACCGCCTGCTGGGCTGCGCCGACTGCCAGCTGCGCGTAACGGTCTGTACGGAGGATCTCATTTTTTTCAAGATAAAGCAGCGGATCAAAATCTTTTACTTCTGCCGCCAGCTTTGCCTTGTAATCCGTTGTATCAAATTGTGTAATGGGCGCAATACCGTTCTTTCCCGCTTTCATGCTCTCCCATGTTTCACTGACGCTGTTTCCGATGGGAGTGATTGCTCCTATTCCCGTGATCACTGCTCTCCTAAGTTCGCTCATATTATATTCCTCACCTTCTTCTATTTTGTTCGTCCGATTTACATATCTGTTAATCCGATTTACATAACTCTTTATTTGCGCCTACATGTTCCAAAAACATCATAAATGAAATCATTTTTGGAACATGTAGGTGCAAATTGCAGGTTATGTAAATCTCTTAGACATATTTATGAACAACATTTTCCGCCATAGTCTTCATAATTCTGCAAAACATAGTTTTGTAATTGCCACGGAATGTACCGCAGCAGCTACATTGCAATACCGCCGTCGATCCGCAGCACTTCTCCGGTGACATACTTTGCTCCGGCCAGATAAGCGACAGCATCCGCCACATCCTCCGGCTCTCCCATTTTCCCTAATGGGATCATCTGAAGCAACGGATTGTCCGCCAGATCATCCGTCATATCCGTCTTGATAAATCCCGGCGCAATGGCATTGCAGCGGATCCCCTTCGGCGCCAGTTCCTTTGCCACGGACTTCGTCAATCCTACAAGTCCTGCCTTAGAAGCCGCATAATTGCTCTGTCCGGGATTGCCGATCAATCCGGATACCGAAGAAATATTGATAATACAACCTTCCTTGTTGCGCAGGAAAGTACCTGTACAGTGGCGTATCATATGAAATGCGCCCTTTAAATTCGTATCCAGCACTGCGTCAAAATCATCCTCTTTCATCATAGCGATCAGCTTATCTCTCGTAATTCCGGCATTATTGACCAGAATATGAAATGTCCCAAAATCCTTTTTGATCTGTTCTACCGTATCTTTCACGGTTTCAAACTCTGCAACATTGCACTGATAAGGTCTTGCTGTCACGCCATACTCTGTTTTGCATTTCTCGCAGACCCTTTCCGCCGCAGCCGTATTGCCCGCGTAAATCACCGCAATATCCGCCCCAAGAGAAGCCAATTTATATGCTACCGCTTCACCGATTCCCCGGGAGGCTCCTGTAATGATCGCAACTTTTCCCTTCATACTAATAACCATGCCTTTCCATAACCTGCGATTTGGGCCGCAGGCACAAATTGCGATTGAAAAATCTTTGATTTTTCAATCTAATCCTCCATGTCGCAGCTTTGCTGCGACTTATATAGATATGAAAAACGCCGCTTCAAAAGCAAACGAGTTTGCTTTGCGTTTTTCAGTGTGAGACTTAGAACTTCTCTGCAATTGAAAATCTTTGATTTTCAATTTGGTAGCCCTTTGCTACGAGCAGCTAGAAGTTCTTCTCACACTAACCATACCTTTCTCTCAGTTACCTGATACCTATATTTACGTCAGATCCGCAAGCAGCGTTTCCATCTCCGCAACGGCATATACTTTCACGCTGTCATCAATCTTTTTGATCATATTGGAAAGCGTCTTACCCGGTCCGATCTCAATAAAGGTATCGATTCCTTCCGCAATCATGCCGCGGATGATCATTTCCCATTCTACCGGGGAGCAGATCTGCTTGGATAACAATCCTGTCACATCCTCCGTATAAGGTTTCGCCGTCATATTAGAATAAAGGGCGATCTCTCCCTTATTGATCTTTGCCTTTTTCAGTTCTTCCGCAAAAGCTTCCGACGCCTCCTTCATAAAAGGAGAATGAAACGCGCCTTTTACCTTCAGTACAATAGCGCGGCCTCCGGCTTCCTTAACGCACTGGGAAAACTCCTGCTGATGCTCGCTTAATCCCGAAACCGTAACCTGTCCGGGGCAATTGAAATTCACGGGATAGATCCCCTCAAACTGACTGCATAGTTCCTTTAC
>CAMWKA010000287.1 GCA_947174725.1 uncultured Lachnospiraceae bacterium
TGGTTTACGCTAGCGTCGGTAGCAACCATTGCGGCCTGTCTGTTTTTGTTTGGTATCTTTTACGCGGTAATCACCAATTTCCAGAATATTGTGAAAACCGCGGAGGAAGGGGTTTCTGTTACCGTATTTTTTGAAAAGGGGACGCCTGATGAGCGGATTGCCCAGGTCGGTGATATGATAAGGGCTCATACGGCAGTTGCGAGCGCTAATTTTATCTCTGCGTCGGAAGCATGGGAAGACTTTAAAGTAGAATATCTGGAAGGTTATGCGGACGGATTTACGGAGAATCCGCTAGCCAATTCCATGAATTATGAGATTTATTTAAATGATGTATCACGTCAGGCGGAATTGGTCGCTTATCTGGAGGGAATCGAAGGCGTCAGACGTGTCAATCGTTCGGAGGTGACTGCAAATACCTTAATGGGCGTAAATTCACTGGTTGCTTATGTGTCGATCGGTATGATCGCGATTCTGCTGGCGGTATCGATCTTTCTGATTTCTAATACGGTCATGATCGGTATTTCCGTCCGGAAGGATGAGATCGCGATTATGAAATATATTGGCGCAACGGATTTCTTTGTGCGGTCTCCATTCGTGATCGAGGGGATTCTCATCGGTGCGCTGGGTTCGCTGGTGCCTCTTGGCATCATCTATCTTTTGTATAATGAAATGCTGATTTATATTGTGGAGCATTTTTCGGTTCTGACCAAACTTTTGGCATTTGTGCCGGTAGGAGAGGTATTTCATTATCTGGTGCCGATTTCGCTTGGTGTGGGGATCGGAATCGGATTTATCGGAAGTTTCGTAACGGTTAAGAGACATATTAAAGTCTAATGTGGAGGTACTTATGAAGGTAAGGTACAGGTTATGCATGGGACTTTGTCTGGCGGTGCTGATGATTTTAAATGTCAGTGCGGTCAGCAGGGCGGACAATGATGAATATATTAATGGACTGCGGGAGAGCATCAGTGAAAAGGAAGATGAACTGGATGGTCTGGAGAGTCAGAAAGCGGCACTTCAAAACGGACGCAGTAATCTGCAAAGCATTGTCAATGGTTTGGAAGCTACCAAAAATGAGATGTCAAACTATGTTGCGGAGTTGGATGCCCAGGTGGCAGGGATCCAGAGCAATATTGATTCTCTGAATGAATTGATTGAAACCAAAGAAGCGGAAATAACGCAGACGCAGGAGGAGCTGATTCAGGCGGAACAGGTGGCGGCGGACCAATATGAGGCGATGAAAGCGCGTATTCAGTTTATGTATGAACAGGGTGATACGCTGTATCTGGAGATGCTTCTGAATTCCAATTCTTTTGCGGATATGCTGAATAAAGCGGATTATATTGAACAGTTATCCGCTTATGACAGGGGAAAACTGGAAGAATATCAGTTGGTGGTAGAATATACGGAACTCTGCAGGCAGGAACTGCTTGCGGAGCGGGAACTATTGGAGGAGGCAAAGGTAGCAGCCCAGGAAGAACAGAACAATCTGAATGCGCTGATTGATGAAAAAGAAGTCCAGATTACTGCATATGAGACGGATATTGCCACCAAGGAGCAGGCGATCCGGGAATATGATGCGGAGATAGCAGAGCAGAATCAGATTATCGCTGCGTTGGAGGCACAGATCGCTGCGGATCAGGCGGCGCTGGCGGAGGCAACAAGACTAAAATATGACGGTGGTATCTTTATCTGGCCGGCACCTAGTTATACCAGAATATCCGCTCCCTTTGGATGGCGTATGCATCCGACTTTGAGGGTGGAAAAATTCCATAACGGGATAGATATGGCGGCGCCAGGAGGTTCTCCTATCCTGGCGGCATATGACGGCAAGGTGGTAGCTGCCGGTTATTCCTCCAGTATGGGTAATTATATTATGATCGATCACGGCGATCAATTATACACGATCTATATGCATGCCTCGGCGTTGTATGTATCAACCGGAGAATATGTAACAAGAGGACAGAAGATTGCCGCGGTAGGTACCACCGGAAGAAGTACGGGAAATCATCTGCATTTTGGGGTTCGTTTGAACGGACAGTATGTGGATCCGAATACTTATCTATAACACAATGATTTAGAAGTGTTGTTATATAAATTGAATGAATTAGGAAAGGTGTGGAAAGGTATATGGATAAAAAGGGCTACTGGCTTGGACTGTTGTCAGGATTGTTGATTTCAGTGTTTATTGTCTGCTGTATTTTGTGCGGCAGGATGTTTTTGGCACCGGTTAATGAGTATGAACAGAGCAGCGCGCAGACATCAGGCGGTTCGGGTGGAAGGGCGAGCAGTATTGGCCGGTTGAATACTGATTCGGATGAATTTGATAATGAGGTGATTGAAAAAATCAATTTATTAAAATCCGCCATAGAGTATTATTATGTGGAGGATCTGGATGAGGATGTTTTAGCTGACGGACTTTACAGTGGACTGATGGACAGTTTGGGGGATCCATACGCGGAATATTATACTCCGGATCAGTGGATCGCTTTGCAGAATTCCACAGAGGGAATCTATTATGGTATCGGCGCTTACATGAAGAAGGATACAGTTACAGGATATCCGCAGATTACAGGCATCATTCGTAATACGCCGGCAGAGGAAGCGGGGATTTTGATTGATGATTATATTTACGAAGTAGATGGTACGGATGTATTCGATATGAATCTTACGGACGTAACCTCCATGATCAAGGGAGCAGAGGGAACTACGGTAACGCTTACCATCATAAGACCGTCTACCGGTGAGGAACTTGAGATGACCTTAGAGCGTCGTAAAGTGGAGACACCGACGGTAGAGTATGAAATGCTGGAAGGCAATATCGGATATATCAGTATTGCGGAATTTGATACCGTGACGGTTGATCAATTCGCGGAAGCCCTTGCAACGGTAAAGGGTAACGATATGGAAGGACTGATTCTGGACCTCAGGGGTAATCCGGGCGGAAGTTTGTCCGCAGTGGTGGAG
>CAMWKA010000288.1 GCA_947174725.1 uncultured Lachnospiraceae bacterium
AAATCAATATCTTGTGTTTCCCGGTCAAGTGGTACAAGATATAGAACTTCCGAGAGTGTCATAATCTCCCGAAGATCACCCTTCGTGAAGCGCTTCATAAAAAGAATAATCAACAAATCCGTTCATTTCATCCAATGCGCCTTTTTCCAGTTCCTTGATCATTAGGCAGTCAGGATGTGGCAGCTTTATATTCGGTCCTGCTTCTATTCCAAATTGATAACTTGCTTGAAAACCACGGCTATTATAATTACGCGGATTACCCTCAACAAGGATCGCTTTAAATCCCATCCTCTTAGCAACATCAAAACCATATTCTAAGATATCCTTAGAAATGTGCTGCCTTTGCAGTTCTGTTTTAACAGCAACAGGCGTCAGAATTAACAATTCTTTTTCGTACCTTCCCTCGATATGAAAGCGGGAGAACATCGCATATCCAATAATCTCATCGTTCTCATTGACCATAATCAGTTCTAACTCAGGTATATAAAATCTTTTTGTCCGAATCTCTTCCACCAGCCGTCGTACAACTTTTCCCTCTTCCGGACTATCCCATTTTGCAAAAACATCTTCTACCAAATCTAATGACGGAAGAAGATATTTGTCTTCCATTGATTTTATCATACGTTTCATTAAATAAATACACCCCTCAGCTGATCTTAATACAATCACTTATTTTCCGACTTGATCCGGTTTCTCTGCATGCATTTTTTTATCATTCCGCTTCCGCATAACGATCCAGACAGCACAGGAAACCACAAACAGTACCATACCAAGCATCTGCGAGACTGCAATATTGGTGGAGGGAATCATCAGCGAATCCGTCCGCATCCCCTCAATAAAAAATCTTCCGATGCCGTATCCGCCAAAATAGCACAACATCATCTCTCCGTCAAATTTTCTTTTCTTCCAGAATACAAACAGGATCAACAATAATAACACAAGGTTAAACAGACTTTCATAAAGAAAGGTGGGATGCACCTGGATATAATTCGTCCCTGCTGCCACATGCTCCATGATCTCAGGCGTGACATCCGAAGAACGGACCGCCGCAAGCGGCAGTCTCATGGCAAGCAGCCCATCCGTATAACCGCCAAAACATTCTCTGTTGGTAAAGTTGCCCCAGCGTCCGAAGATCTGACCCACAAGAACCCCAAGGATCGCAAAATCCGCCACCGCAAGGATCTTCAACTTCTTCACTTTGCAGAAAGCGCACAGTGCAAGAAACCCCGCAATCACGCCGCCATAAATGGCAAGTCCGCCCTGGCGGATATTAAGGATGCTTCCCAGATGATCCTTATAATAATCCCACGAAAAAGCCACATAATAAAGTCTTGCGCCGATGATCCCACAAATCAGAAGGCACAACGCAAGATCATAGATGTCTTCCGGCTTATATCCTTCCTTTTTTGCCATATATACCGCCAGAGACACCCCGATAAACATACCTATTCCGATGATCACACCATATAAAGCTACGGTAAATCCAAAAATATCAAAGCTTTTTGGCACATTATCCAGATATATTCCAAGTCCCGGAAACCCTATGGATCCGTCACCCATCCAATCCGGCATATTGCTACACTCCTTTTTATCTATCGTCCGCCTGCGTCCTGCTGCCATAAAAGCAGTTCAAACAGTGATTGGGTCAAACATTAAAACGGAATAAAATAACATCCCCATCCTGCACCACATATTCCTTGCCTTCCAGTCTGACCAGCCCCTTCTCCTTTGCCGCCGCAATGGATCCAAGCTCTATCAGGTCTTTATATGCTACTACCTCGGCACGGATAAAGCCACGTTCAAAATCCGTATGAATCTTTCCGGCTGCCTGGGGCGCTTTTGTCCCTTTTTTGATCGTCCACGCCCTTGTCTCATCCTCGCCGGACGTCAGGTAGCTAAGAAGCCCCAGGATCTGGTAGCTTGCATGAATCAGTTTGTCCAGTCCGGCCTCCTTTAATCCCATTTCCGCCAGAAAATCCGCCTTCTCATCATCTTCCAGTTCCGCAATCTCTTCCTCTAACTGCGCGCAAATCACAAATACCTCGCTACCTTCCTTAGCGGCATACTCCCTGACAGACGCAACTCCTGCATTGGATGCGCCATCATTCTCAAGATCGCCCTCTGCTACATTTGCCGCATAGATCACAGGCTTTGCCGTCAGCAGATTATAAGAAGCCAGCCAGACTTCCTCGTCCTCATCCTGCGGTGCGTATGTCTTTGCAAGATTGCCCTCATCCATATGGGTTTTCAATGCTTCCAGCAATACAAGTTCCTTTGCCTGCGCCTTGTCATTCTTCGCGCCCTTAGAAGTCTTTGCAATCCTTCTTTCCAGAATCTCCAGATCAGAGAAAAGCAGCTCCATGTTGATCGTCTCAATATCACGGAGCGGATCGATACTTCCATCCACATGCACGATATTCGTATCCTCAAAACATCTGACTACATGTACGATCGCATCCACTTCCCTGATATTCGCCAGGAACTGATTACCCAGTCCCTCTCCCTTAGACGCGCCCTTGACCAATCCCGCAATATCCACAAATTCAATAACCGCCGGCGTCACCTTCTTGGAGTGGTACAGATCGCCAAGCTTTTTCAGCCGCTCATCCGGCACCGCAACAACGCCCACATTAGGGTCGATGGTACAGAACGGGTAATTCGCTGATTCTGCGCCTGCCTTGGTCAGACAGTTAAATAATGTTGATTTGCCTACATTCGGAAGGCCGACGATTCCTAGTTTCATTTTATCTTGATCTCCTTTGAAATGTGCTGTTTTTGACTTTTGTTTTCTTTCCTTATTAAGTCTTTTCCATAGTAAAAGCTCCTTAAAAAAAGAGCCTTAATATCAAATGCCCGGCAAGCTGAGCATTGATAGTATAGCATACCAAGGTTCAAAAGTAAATCATTGGATTCCTATATTTCCAATGTGCAATATCTGTAATGCCCTCAGTTACAGAAC
>CAMWKA010000289.1 GCA_947174725.1 uncultured Lachnospiraceae bacterium
ATTGTTATAAATCTTTATTATTTTTACTTTTATCGTTTTGCCATAAATGATATGGCATGGTATAAAGCTGTCCTGATATTTTGATTCTCCCTTTTATTCCCTAGAAATCATATGGGTATGCAGGCTCAACTTCATAATGCACTTGAAAACTACTAAGCTTTTTAAGAATTTTACCCGTATGATAGGCAGTTCCGGAAAAAATCAGATTCCGTCCTTGAATCAGCGCCTTTTTTGCCTGAAGATAATTTACTTGCATGTTTTTTGCATATGCTTTGATTTCTTCTAAAGCAGGAGGAAGACCGCATATCACCAAATATACACAATATGTTGTCCGATCCTCTAACATAGGGCTATAAGAAGTTACCGCTTCCTCAAAATGTTCAAAACAAGATTGAAACATATTTTCCGGAAAAGTAATCATCTCTCCCGAATCATCCATGACTCTCTCTGCATCAATTAAATATTTAAACGAATACTGCCTGCCGACTGTAAATCTACCGTTTGGAGGCAGCCGAAAACAAGTGCACACCTGACAAACCGTTTCAATAAACATATATGCGCCGCATCTCCCTTCAACGATTAACTAAAATCGCCGGACGGATTCCCGTTCCGATGTTGTCCCCATGCGCCATAATGCCGCTGATGGAGACCCCATCCATGGAACCGGTACGCAGTGTAAATTCTTCATTTTCTTCAAAACGCAGATACCACCATGCGTCTCCCGTCAGATTTCCATACGCTCCCATACACTGAGCATACGGTGTACAGGCAGTTCTGACATCATCTACAGTATAATCCGGCTGCATCAGCAAATACCTGTTTAACTGATCGCTATCCAGCAAAAACACCTTCCCGATCGGCGTCTCCTGAATCTTATCAGCCTCGTCTCCTAATGCTGACTCTAAAAAATATCCATTGAGCCACTGGTAAAGATCCGAATCCATCCAAGCCGCCGCTTCCTTCGTATAGTGGTAATACCGACAGTCGATCACCTGATCAGACAATAATAAGATCTGATCGTCCGTTTCATCCAGAATACGCCAGTTTAACGGCTCATAGAGAAAATATCTGTATTCGTCCCCTGCTTCCCATGTATCATGACCTTCCGCATCGTCACCCGCATGATATGTCACCTGTTCATACGCGACACGGCGGTATCTTGTCCCGCCTACCCATGCATCGCCATTCTCGTCATAATCCGCATGTACGACATCTTCCGTCAGTGCCCGTCCCGTCACCTCCGACTGAGGATATTCTCCCAGAAACATATACCCTTTCCGCCATGTTCCCTGCCACTCCTGTTCCCCATCGCCAGCCTGTCCAAAGGGCAGTCCTGCCCCCGCATTTAATAAGATCGCTGCAAGTACCAGTCCTAAAGTGATTATCCCAACCACAACCGCAGCTATATTCATCCGGCGGGACATTTTTCTATCAATATTTTCCTGCTCTTTCTTCTGTCCTGACTTCCCCATACACCAATCCCTTAATTACCTTCAAGTTCTTTTCAACTGTATATCCCCTGTGCGTATCATTTCCAAAACAAAAGAGGTTTCCCTTGCGGATAACCTCCCTTTTTATGAAAAATTTACGCTATCTACCGTTAATAGCGCCGCCGACTTTACCGTCTGTTTCTGAATCTTTCCCTGTGCCTCATCCTTCGACTTGCATTTGATTGCCTGCGAAATATCATTGGTAAAGTAAAATCCTCTCATAAATTTCTCAGCCAAATATTCGCCGGATTTTGAATCTCTAACGACAAACCGCTCCGCCATACAATTCACCTGATCCTTTCTTAGACAATGCAGCCGCCCATTCGATACTCTGCATCAAAACTAACTACCCAAAAAATCCCTCTTATTACATAGTATATCACAAGTCACATAAATTTGTCACCTATTAATCCATATTAGGATACATTTTTATAACACGATCCCTTTTACAACTGACTTTGTTCCTGTATGATCCTCTGAAACTCTCCTGACTGATAGAGCATATTCAGCATTTCTTCCGACAAAACAAGTGGGAATTTTCCATATGCGTTGATCGCGATGCCCGCCGTCTTTTTATTTTGGGAACAGATCATATCAATACAATCCGTAAACCTCATCGCAGTAATCCGCAGATCGTCCTCCCGTTCTTTCGCCTTCTTCCAATCACCCAATAACATTTGATATTTGTCCGTGAATACAAGCAGCTCTACCTTACCCGACGGATCAGTCCTGCTGAGCGCGGCATACCCCTCTTCTTCCCTATACATAGGCACCAGAATATTGGTCATAAGCAATTCTGATACGAGAATATCAAAATAGTCCGCCTCTTTAATAAATTTCTTAAATCCGAATGACAATCCCCAGACATAAGGATTCTCTATAGAGGACGGATCCTTCCGGTTGCTTTGCGGCTTCACGCTGGTCAGTACGGCATATTTTGCCACCTGGCTCCTGCCCGAAATATCATATATCTTAACACCTGTGATCCGGTTCGTTGCTTCTTCTACCGGTTCCATCTTCCCACCGTCCTGAACGGCGAGCCCTATCACATTAACCATGCAGATCTGGTCACCGGGTTCCAAAAGATACACGGCATCTCCATTTTTGATCGTACCGTGCATCATCCCCACCGTAACGATTCCATCATTGCCCTGTGCCGGAAATGCTTCCTCGATCATCATTACAAATCGTCTGTTCTCGTCGTTTGTGTAAGATTGCTCCTTAATATTTACCTTGTCCGCAATCCTGTTATATTCGACAGTCTCTGCCGATTTTTCCAGCTCCGTCTCTTTCCTTTTCCCAAAATGAAATAAACCCATGAATCCTTTTCTCCTCTTTCCGAACCGCTAAAAAACCAATTGCATGATATCAAAATCTGATACATCCTTCATTATAATCAAATACCTGGGCGATGTCCATGTCAAACAAAGTCATCCATACAGATGACTTTGTTTATGCTATGTATAAA
>CAMWKA010000290.1 GCA_947174725.1 uncultured Lachnospiraceae bacterium
TCTATCTACAGAGGAGAGATCACAAACTGGGAAGAAGTAGGCGGAGCTTCCAGACTAATCAATCCATTAATAAGAATCAAAGGATCAGGCAGTCAAACGATGATGGATATGTTTATGGAGGGCAATATGATTAACTACAGAAGTCCTCTGTCCATATTTGGCGGATCAATCGGTTACTCTTTTCGATATTATCTGTCAGGGATGGTGGCCGATGAAAACGTGAAAATGCTGGCGGTAGATGGAATATATCCTGATGCAGAGAATATAAGGAACGGTTCCTATCCGATTACTGTAAATTTTTATGTTGTCTATCGTAAAGATAACCAGAATCCGAATGTTGACAGACTTGTAGAATGGTTGCTTTCAGATGAAGGGCAGACTATGATAGAAGCCTGCGGTTATGTCGGACTGCCTGATGAAGCCGCTAAGCCATAGCCTAAAGCAACACTACAAAACAGTATCTACACACAGCCACCCAAGAGTGTTTCAGAGGTGGCTGTATTCATAAACTCCATAATCCGGCATCAGGAGGTAGGATCGTGGCTTACAGTGAGGTGATTAAAAATTTCAACCGTGTCAGGGACTATATGCGTGAAATCTTTGTCTATGGGTTTAAGAGCCGTGATGAATACACCCAAATGAGCGGACGGACTTATGATGATGAACGGCGCAGGCTGGAAAGCTGGCTGGGGGATTATATGCGGTTTCGGCAGACGCCGGAAGGGAAAAATGTGTTTATCTCTATCAACAGCCGCGTCTCCCGTCATAATCCGTTGTATAAAGCATGGAAGGCAAAAAGCTTTACGGATGGAGACATAACGCTCCATTTTATCTTGATGGATATTCTGAAATCCGCTGATGACGCTATGCCCATCAGTGAGATTACCGATCAGATCGATCAGTATCTTTCCGTATTTGAAGAGCCACGGATGTTTGATGAGTCTACGGTCCGTAAAAAATTGAAGGAATATGTTTCGGAGGGGATCCTGAATGCCGAAAAGCGTGGAAAAGTCTTGTATTACAGACGTGCTGAAGATATCGATTTCTACGATGCCGATACATTGGATTTCTTTTCGGAAATAGCTCCCTGTGGTGTCGTTGGATCCTTTTTGTTGGATAAGAAAGAGAAGCATAAGGAAATATTTGCTTTTAAGCATCATTACATAACCGGAACGGTGGATAGTGAGATCCTCTGCCTTCTTTTTATGGCAATGCAGGAAAAAAGGATGGTCACTATGGAATCGATCAACCGGCATAAGGATCAATTGTCGGAGAAACATGTGATTCCGCTGCAGATCATGATCAGCGCTCAAAACGGACGGCAGTATCTGATGGTTTATACGCCAGGATATGACAGGATTACATCCTTCAGGCTGGATCATATCGTATCGGTAAAACTTGATGGGCAGAGTCCGCAGTTTGATGAATTAAGGGAAATGCTGACAGGAATGATGCCTCATATGTGGGGAGTAAATACCCGGAACATATCGGGGCAACGGCTGGAACATGTGGAATTTACAGTTCACTATGAAAAGGATGAGAAGCATATCCATGACAGGCTGGAACGAGAAAAACGCTGTGGAACCGTAGAACGGATTGACAGGCACACAAGCCGCTTTAGGGCAGATGTATTTGATGCCAGTGAATTGATCCCATGGATACGCAGTTTTATCTGCCGCATTACAGAGATCCATTTTTCAAATGCTGAGCTGGAAACGCAGTTTAAAAGCGATATAGAGGAAATGTACCGCTTGTACGGTCTAAAAGACGATACCTGCTCTGACAGGAGGGATGAAAATGATCTTTAGCGAGCTTTATAGCGCATATTACAATGCGGTTGCGGAAATTTTGAAAACGGCCATTCATCATCCGATACAAAAGGAAGAGCTTAGAACGATTGTGGAGAAACATGCCTTTGGCGAGAGTGTATTAAGTATTGAACCGGCGCTGCTTGAAGAGAGATGGCAGCTGCTAAAAACGGATGGGACGACGCCTGTTAGAAATGAACCGTCTATGCCGCTTACAATGATGCAGAAACGCTGGCTGAAAGCAATATCCCTGGATCCGAGAATACGTTTGTTTCAGGATGAGCTGCTTGAACTGCCGGGAGTGGAGCCGCTGTTTACGTCAAAGGATTTTGTGGTTTTTGACAGATATTCAGACGGTGACGATTATGAAGACGAGGCATACAGGGCAAATTTCAGATTGATCATGGATGCCATCCGTAATCATTATCCCATTGAAATTGAAATGGAAAGCCGCAAAGGGAAACGGATCCATATGGTACTGCTTCCGGAGTATCTGGAATATTCGGAAAAAGACGATAAATTCCGCCTGATCGGTTCAGGAAAGCGTTATAACGATACGATAAATCTTGGCAGGATCAAGTCGTGTAAAAGATATCTTAAACCCTGTAATGCCGAGTTCAAAAAAAGGCGGCGGACGGAACAGAGAAGCGTCATATTTGAACTTACCGATCAGAGAGGCGCATTGGAGCGCGTACTTCTTCATTTTGCGCACTTTGACAAGCAGGCGGAGAAGATGGAGGGTGACCGATACAAAATAACCATCAACTATGATAAGGAGGATGAAACGGAAATCGTCATCCGGCTCTTGTCTTTTGGCCCAATGATACGGGTCGAGGCGCCCCGGCATTTTGTTCATCTTATCAAAGAACGGTTGATCAGTCAAAAAAGTTGCGGACTTTAATGGTTCGCAACTTTTTTTCCATGATAAGTTCCTGTTAATTTTGTAGAATGATATTACCAACGCAGCAGGCAAAAGGCTACTCCGGCTTGGCGGTAAGCGGTCTGGTAAAGCCTTTCCTGAATGCGTTTTGGAAAAGAAAGATGCGGACAGTAATTCTCTGCAGATCGAATGAAAGCGGTAAAGTAGTAGATGCATCTTGTAAAACGGCGCAAACAGCAGGCTTAGATTATTGAATATGAAAAGGAG
>CAMWKA010000291.1 GCA_947174725.1 uncultured Lachnospiraceae bacterium
ATCCGATAGGGGCCGGTGAAAAATTTTTATTAATATATAAATGATAAACTAAAATAGGAGGCAAGACAGATGCATAGCTACAAATTTTTACTTGACTTGGCAATTATTTTATTATGTACCAAATTATTAGGTATTACGACAACAAGAATACGAATGCCGCAGGTGGTTGGTGCGTTGATGGCAGGACTTTTGCTGGGACCGGCGATGTTGGGAGTTTTGTCAGAAACGGATTTTTTGAATGCCGTGGCAGAACTGGGTGTGATCGTTCTGATGTTCAGCGCCGGACTGGAAACGGATATCAAGGAGTTAAAAAAGAGTGGAAAAGCCGCTCTGATCATTGCAGTCTGTGGTGTTATTGTACCGATTGCAGGAGGTTTTTTGTGTGCCTATTTCTTTAATAAACCGGAAGTAATACAGTCAGATGCATCGTGCAGTGTATTGCTGCAGAACATATTTATAGGAGTGATCCTGACTGCCACTTCCGTAAGCATCACAGTAGAAACACTGAAAGAACTTGGAAGATTGAAAACACATTCAGGTAATGCGATTCTCGGAGCGGCAATCATTGATGATATTCTGGGAATCATTGCACTGACAATCATTACAAGTATGGCAGATCCTTCGGTTCGTATCTTAGTAGTTCTGGGAAAAATAGTGGGATTTTTTATATTTGCCATTGTGGCCGGCTTCCTGTTTTATAAAGTTTACCACTATTGGATGTCACGCGCGGATAAAATGCGCCACAGGCATGTGATTGCGGCCTTTGTGTTTTGCCTGCTTATGGCATACCTGTCGGAACGTTTTTTTGGAGTAGCGGACATTACCGGAGCATACATAGCCGGACTGATTATTTCTAATACAGGAAAGTCCGAATATATGCTGGGAAAATTTGATGTCGTATCATTTCTTTTGCTGTCCCCTGTGTTCTTTGCAAATATAGGGCTTTCGGTTACGCTTCCGAAAATGACGCCCGCTATTATTCTATTTACTCTGATACTTGTTATTGTGGCAATCCTGACAAAGGTGATCGGGTGTGGTCTGGGTGCAAAGATGTGCGGATATCAAACAAACCAGTGCAAGCGGATCGGTGTCGGAATGGTATCCAGAGGAGAGGTCGCCCTCATAGTGGCAAGTAAAGGGACTGCACTTGGACTATTGGGAAGCGCTTTTGTGGGACCGGTGGTGATTATGGTGGTGATTACAACAATCATTACCCCTATCTTGCTTAAGGTTGTCTACAAGAATGGAGCAGTTGCTGCTGTTGAAGCAGATGAAGATATTACAGGACATTATGATGAACTTGCAAATGTTCGTAGAGAGCATCAGTCATAAGGAAATTACATAATTTACAGGGAGAAAATATATGAAATACATCAGAATAATTCTGACGCTTCTCGCTTGTTGTATGGTATCCGGCTGTATAGCGGGGGAAAACGGGGGAACGGAAACAGTCATACCGGAAGACATCGTCACGGAAGAATCTGTAAGCGATGATGCGGTCAGCGGGCAGGACTTAGAAGAGGAAGCTTCCCCGGAAAATACTGACGGAGAATCTGCCGCAGAAATTGCACCGGAAGACGCGGAACAAAACTCTGAGGAGACGGTGTGGCCGGAACAAACGATCCCGGATGCCGGTGAAGTGGTATATAGTCACAATGAGTATAACTGTGAGGCCTGTGGCGAGGAGTTATTTGCATATTATACTGAGAGCGTAATATTTTCAACAGAGGTCATACCCTGCGCGGAGCAGATCAATGAGATCCTTCAGGAAAGAATGGAAAACGATATTCAATTAAGTGAGAATTCATTGGAACGTTTTTTAGAAGGACATCAGTCCGAGATAGACGCCGAAGGTCAGGAATCCCTGTGTGACAAATATCACTATGGTGATATGGAATTTTTTACGGATTATTTTACCGGTGCGACGCAGTATGTATTTGAACGTGAGGGGGAAGAAGATCAGTATCTTTGTCTGGAAGTGGATTTTGAAGGTTATGGGTATTGGGGCGGCGTCCATGGTATGCCGTTTAAAGAAATAAATTTGTTTGATCTGAATGACGGTTCTATCGTATCTGTGGGAGATATTGTAAATATCAGTGAGGAAGAATTCCGCACGTTGGTTGCAGAATATACGGTGGAGGATTTCCGGGAAGATGGTGAAAAATATTTCATATATGAAGAAGACAGCATATACGAGTTTGTAGATAACTTTGTTGGTTTTGATTTTTTGATGCACTTTTCGGAGAAAGGGATAGTAATTGAATACTCTCCGTATGAATTAGGATCTTTTGGAGCAGGATTCATTCCGGTAACCATACCTTATGAAGAGCTTGGTATTAGGCTGGTAGATGTTTATGGAGTGGATGTAACACCGTCGGATGGTGAATATTTTATTGATATGAGTCGGTTTTGAGAGTTCCGGTTTTTGTTATATCTGATTTCCTCATGACATAAAGGTCTCCTATGATAATCATAGAAGACCTTTTGTTGATTAATCAAATATATTCAGATTCTTATTGATTGGTTATTTGTTCAGATCAATATTCCGCACTTCATTTCTTACCTTCAGTACGAATCCCGGAGATACGGAAAATTCATCGATACCCATCCGAAGGAAAGTTTCTGTTAAAGTCGTATCGGCGGCAAGTTCACCGCAGATGCCGATCCACGCGCCATGCTTGTGGGCATTTTGTGCGGAAAGCTCGATCAGCCTGAGGATCGCTTCATGGTGTGTGTCGCAGAACTCTTCAAGATTGGAATTCTGCCGGTCGCAGGCGAGGGTATATTGTGTCAGGTCGTTGGTGCCCACGCTGAAGAAATCTACCATGGGAGCAAGCTTGTCGCTGATCATCGCCGCAGCAGGTGTTTCGATCATGATGACTAAAACAACATTGTCATAGTATTAGATATTTTCATCTATCAACTATGCCTTAACTGCATAAAAGAACTGCA
>CAMWKA010000292.1 GCA_947174725.1 uncultured Lachnospiraceae bacterium
AACTATTTTCAAACAAAGAGTTATGTAAGCCGGACTTAACTCTTTCGCAATTACCATTTTTAATAACAACTTAGAGCCACACAACTAACGTGCGGCTCCAAATTGATGCTATCTAATCGCTATAACGCGTTTGTCCGATCAGTTTTTTACAACCTCTGCAAACGTCGTTGCCAGACCTGCGATACCCTGAAGATTGGAAGGAATGATGATCTTTGTTGACTGACCATCTGCAACCTTTCCAAGAGCTTCGAGACTCTTCAACTGAAGGACTGCATTGTCAGCGCCGGCATCCTTGATCATCTTAATACCGTCTGCGGAAGCCTGCTGTACCTTCAGGATTGCTTCTGCCTGACCTTCTGCTTCCAGAATCATCTTCTGCTTCTGGGCGTCGGCTCTAAGGATCGCAGCTTCTCTCTCTGCCTGCGCATTCAGGATCGCAGATTCCTTCTTACCTTCTGCAACAAGGATTGCGGACTGTCTTTCACCTTCTGCAATCGTAACAGCTTCTCGTTTTTCTCGCTCTGCCTTCATCTGTTTCTCCATGGCATCCTGGATCGCCGCAGGAGGAATGATGTTCTTAAGCTCTACACGATTTACCTTGATACCCCAAGGATCTGTCGCAATATCAAGTGACGCTCTCATCTTGGTATTGATGATTTCTCTGGAGGTAAGCGTCTGGTCAAGTTCCAGCTCACCGATAATGTTACGGAGCGTCGTTGCTGTTAAGTTCTCAATCGCCATGATCGGATTCTCAACACCGTATGTGAAAAGCTTCGGATCCGTAATCTGGAAGAATACGACCGTATCAATACGCATCGTAACATTATCCTTTGTGATTACGGGCTGCGGCGCAAAATCAATTACCTGCTCCTTCAAAACAACTCTCTTCGCAACCTTATCAATGATAGGTACCTTAAAATGCATACCTACATGCCATGTATCCTGATATCCGCCAAGTCGTTCCAGAATGTAAGCATTGGCCTGTGGAACGATCTTGATACAGGATGCCAATATTATGATCAAAATAACGATAATTACAATAATTGATGTAACTGCTACTTCACTTCCAGCTAACAAAAACATAATTCTACCTCATTTCATTTATTTTTTATTGAACCCGTAAAACAAGCTTAACGCCTTCGATCGCCACAATAGTAGCTTTTGTCTCTTTTTCCAGCTCTACAGCATCATCTGCCGACCTTGCTGTCCATTCCTGACCGTTGATTACGGCCTTTCCTATCCCTTTGAGATTATTGATATTCTCACTTACAACTGCTATCTGTCCCACCAGACTTTCTGCGTTTGTTCTGATTCTTTCCTTGTTAAAGTACTTCTGCGCAATCGGTCTCGTGAATAACAATAGTACCACGGAGACCACCAGAAATACGGGAATCTGAACATATAGCGGAAGCCCTATCGCCGCAGCAAGAGTTGATAGAAGAGCGCCGCCTGCAAACCATATTGTAGTCAGGCCTAATGTCGCAATCTCAATCCCCAACATAACAATAAATATTACCAGCCATATAATTGTTTCCATCGTATCATCTCCTTTCTTCTCATATTAAAGAATATTGATACTTTATCTTTGCGTTTATCATACTATATTTCAGCAAAATATGCAACTGCCGGAACACCACATAATATCTTCTTAATGTACGTTTAAACGCACGATAATCTTACCAGAAAACATGACCGCCTATCTCGATGCCCTCATGGGCACCCACCCGTCTAAAATGTGTCGCGTCTCCTACATTGGAATATCCGTTGATTGCCTCCTGTGCTGCCTGAAGACAGGAGTCTGATACGCCGTTCTGCAATCTTCTGTTCAATGCCCCATTGCCCGCAGGCGTAAACTGCCCTGAAGCGCTGATCACGCCATAGATCGTATCCGGATAAGCACCGCTCCTGACACGATTCATCACAACCGCACCCACGGCCACTTTACCCTCATAAGGCTGATTGCCTGCTTCACATTGGATCAATGCACCTAAGAGCTGCACTTCTGATACATCAGATGATACATAAGTCTCATATAGCTGTATCCTGTTGGCCTCACGGGCTGCTGCCCGTTCCGCAGCTTCTCTTTCCTCGATCTGTTCCATCGTCTCGCCGCAGTCAATATGGTAATTGATTTCTACATAGTTACTGTTGATATAACCATTGACATCCTCAAAATCTATGATGATCCATTCGCCATCTTCCTCTATGACTTCATACATTTCTCCCCGGGCAACCAGACCGTAAATTCCCGATTCCGTAGACGCATCCTTACGAACTCTCAGACTGTCCGCAACCACTGTCGCCTGATATGTCCCTAAGCTTTCCGCTTCCGCTTCCGCCTCATCACCAAATAAAAGATAATCATTTCTGACCCATCCTACCAACTCACCGGACTCGATCTTTGTCCATTCATCAGTGTATTCAATAATATAGCCGCCGCAGTCTTTGTATAATTTTCCTATTCTCTCTGAATTTTCGCTGGGCTCCAGCCGGACATTTACAGAATCGTTGACATTTGCCATAACGATACTTCCGGGATTCTTCCAAGAATTCATGTGCGCCCGGATCTCTTCCTCCGTAGGTTCGATATTGACCTCCAATACCTCTGCCGCTCCTGCATATATAAACTGCACCATGTTGGCACCACTTACCGTTTCCTGCGCGTACCCCTGTACTGTCAGTCCTGTTTGTCCGATCAGGAAAACTGCCGTGATGATCGCAATAGCTATGATCGCTATACTTACGCCTGAACCGGTCATCATCACAAACGTATCTGTCCTTAGTTTAGACCTCATACTGATCTCCTATACATTAACGATAATTAGTCATAAAATTTCGAACACACTTATCTAATACTATAATATTGCAATGTCTTTAAAAATATTACAATATTATTACGCGTTCAATGTCTAATCTTAACATCTATTCTTATTT
>CAMWKA010000293.1 GCA_947174725.1 uncultured Lachnospiraceae bacterium
TTTCTGGGTATAAAGATATTATTGGATCATCTTGGGATTTTGAGTTGAATATTAATAAAATGGATACTTATATTATTTTATATCATAACGAAAGGGTTGGTTATTAATATGACATTTTCCATCAATTTTCTAATTCTGTTTGGAGTAGCATTATTGTGCTGCGTGGTGGGATTTTATAAGTATGTATATTTTGTCTCCATAGGATATGGAGTCGCTATAGCAGGACAGGGATTGGCGATGCTGATATTGTTTCGGGAGGATCTGACGCTGCCTGTGATTGCGCTGTGTGTGTTGCTGATTCTGTATGGATGCAGATTAAGCGGCTACCTGCTGTTTCGTGAGATTAAGAGTGTAAGCTATCAAAGGCATATGAAAACGGAGATCAAAGATGGTTCTGACATGAAGCTTGGAATCAAAGCGGTGTTATGGATTTCCTGCGGACTGCTTTATGTGATGATGATTTCCCCGGTATTTTATCGGATCGAGAATCAGGATGTTCATGGGGACGTGGCATTTTACATAGGGATAGCGCTTATGGCCTTTGGTTTGGTATTGGAGACTGCCTCTGATATCAGTAAGAACAGACAGAAGAAGGTCAATCCGAAAAGATTCTGTGACAAGGGACTGTTTAGGATTGTGAGATGTCCTAATTATCTCGGAGAAATGATTATATGGACAGGGGTATTGGTTGTCGGTGTATCGTCATTTTGTACCGTTGGGCAGTGGATCGTTGCGGTCGTTGGCTATCTGGGTATTATCTATGTCATGTTCAGTGGCGCCAGAAGACTGGAGATCCGGCAGAATAAGAACTACGGCGACGACCCGGAGTATCAGGAATATGTGAAGAAAGTGCCGATTATGGTTCCGTTTGTTCCGCTATACAGCGTAGAAAAATATAAGTTTTTAGTGCTTTAATTGAATGAAAAGACTGCTGTCAGCTTTCCGGTTCGCTGACAGCAGTCTTTTGCCCTACAAGGTCGATCTGCCGCCACTTGCCCTGCCGATAGCGGAGATAGGTAAGCAGCGCATTTAAAAGCCATGAGAACAGCAGGGAGAAAAAGAGGGCGTCAGGGTGCCCATTCGGCCAGTCTTCCGTACTGTTCCAGGCAGCAAGAAGATAAGCAAGAGGGACGCGTACTGCAACCGTGGTGATAAGAGAGATCACCATGGTTGATAACGTATCTCCGGCGGCTCTTAAGATACCGCCATAGATCTGGATGATTCCCATGGCAATATATCCTGCCGCAAGAATCTTTAACCCGCGTCCACCCAGTTCTACCACATGTTGATATATGATAGGATCTGTATTTTCTTCATTTATAAAGAAGGCGATAAACTGTTTGCCGAATAGGAGCAGTGCAAGTACGATGACCGCTGAGACACACAGGGTAAGGCAGAGCGCTGCCCGTTCACCGGGTTTTAGTCTGTCTGTCCGTCCGGCGCCGATATTCTGACCGATATAAGTGGAGATTGCAAGTCCGAAGGTAAAAGCAGGCAGTACGGCAAATCCATCTACACGCATGATGGCGGTATTGATAGCGGGAACAAAGTCTGCCATCTGGTTGGTCAGACTCTGTACCATGACAAGCGCAAGGGAAAAAATACCCTGGGTAATGCCGGAGGGCAGTCCGAGTTTTAATATTTTTTTACAAACGTCATATTTGGGGATCAGGTTCTTTTTTGTGATCTCTACGATATCTTTCATCCGAAGGAGACGGAGGATACATAAAAGTCCGGAGACGCCCTGGGCAAGGATGGTTGCCAATGCAACGCCCTGCACTCCCATGCCGAGACCGGCCACAAACCAAAGATCCAAAACGATATTTAAACCGGCGGAAACCAGCAGAAAGATCAAAGGATAAAGGCTGTCGCCAAGTCCGCGGAGGATACCGGAGACGATATTATAGAAAGCCGCGCCGATGATTCCCCAAAAAATGATCTGCAGATAGGCTGCCGCCAGATCATAATATTTTGCCGGTGTGTTGATAAGAGTAAGCAGAGGGCGGGAAAGCGGAACTCCCGCTGCCGTAACAAGCAGGGCGGCAGTAAAAACCAGAGTAATGGAGGTGCCGACGCAGACAGAAAGACGTTTTTTATCCTTTGCTCCAAAATATTGCGCAACAAGAATCCCCACACCGGTGGAGATCGCGATAAACAACACAAGCAGCAAGTTGATGATCGGCGCGGATACGCCTACTGCGGAAAGAGCATCTATGCCATTGTAGCCGTTGCGCTCTATGGAACAATATTTTCCTACGACCACAGAGTCAACTGTGGAATAGAGCTGCTGCGCCAGATTACCGATCAAAAGAGGAATTGCGAATTTAGCAATCACTTTTATCGGACTGCCGACAGTCATATCCTGAGCACCAAATAATGAGTTAATATTTTTCGGCATTTGAAACCTCCAAAATTATGTAATATAAGCGATACTTATCAATAATAGCGAGAATAAAAATTATTGTCAAGGCTAGGTGTTGATAGAATAGAAAAAGTGGTTTAAAATAAAGATGAGTGTATATGGCGTTAGGGGAAATTGAAAAATCAAAGATTTTTCAATCGCTAATTTGTGCCTGCGGCAGCATACAACAAAAAGCTTACGCTTTTCGTTGTCAAGAATTCGCAGGTTACGGAAAGGCATGGTTATTAATATGGGCTTCTTTAAAAAATTATCTGCTATTATAACGGCTTTGTTGGCATTGTTTTTTCTGTTTTTTATCATATGTGCGTTGAATCCTGATCTTTCTAAAAGGATAGGGAATTCCCTTTTTCCGAAAGAGGATCAGACGGTATCTTTGAGCAGCAATTATACGGACTTGCCGGTTACCGTCGTGGATGACATTTCAGCCAATGATACAGTTCAAGAGCCGGTTCAGACGCCGCTGTTTCCTGATTATAATGGGATTCAGAGTG
>CAMWKA010000294.1 GCA_947174725.1 uncultured Lachnospiraceae bacterium
GACCGCATCGTTCGCTTCGCCGGAGATGGACCAGAATCCCAGGATTTTTTTCTCATCAACATAGGGACCGATGAACGCAACCCGTTCTGTCTCCTTTAATGGAAGCATATGATCATTTTCCAGCAGGACAAATGTTTCTTCCGCCGCTTTTCTGGATTTACGGCGGTGTTCTTCACAAAGGATCCATTTCTTTTCCTGTTCTGCATCGGCATTCTTATAAGGATTTTCAAATAACCCCAATTTGTTCTTTAATTCCAGGACACGCAATACCGCCTCATCTAAAAGAGCCTCCGATACTTCGCCTGCCTCGATCGCCTCTTTCAAATATGCGCAGTAACAGTTCGTCATCATATCAATATCCGTTCCCGCTTTTAAGGCTAACACTGCGGCTTCCTTTTTATCCACCGCCAGATCATGTTTGGCAATCTCCTCAATCGCAGCCCAATCCGAGATCAGCACGCCCTGAAATCCCATCTCCTCACGGAGTACCTTACGCATCAGCCATTGATTGGCCGTCGAAGGAATCCTGTTCAAGGTGTTAAATGATGTCATGACCAGCAGCGCACCTGCTTTAATGGCAGCTTCATATGCCGGAAGATAATCGTCACGAAGCGTCCGCTCCGACAGTTCCACATTATTATAATCACGCCCCGCGGTTGGTGCGCCATATGCCGCAAAATGCTTAACACACGCCGCAATCTTTCCCTCCGCCTTTGGGTCGTCTCCCTGATATCCCTCTACCAGCGCCTTCGCATAGACGCTGTTCAGATACACGTCCTCACCATTGGATTCCAGGACACGCCCCCACCTTGCATCCCGTACAAGATCCACCATCGGTGAAAATGTTACGTGAATACCCGCTGCAGACGCCTCCCTTGCCGCCACCTCCGCGCCTGTTCTGGCGACCTCTTCATTAAATGCCGCTCCCTGCGCCAGAGGGATCGGGAAAATGGTCTTGTATCCATTGATGATATCCGCCATAAACAACAACGGGATCTGATGAGGGTGTTTTTCCATATGATTTTTCTGGATGCGCTTCAGCGAATCCGCCCCGATGGCGCCTAATACGCTTCCCAGTTCCTGTATTGACCTCTCGGAAAATCCCTGCTCCGCAGCCGGTCCCGTCGCTACGGTACCGTCCTCAAAAAAACTGCCGTGCAGCTGAAAAAGCTGGTTGATCTTCTCCTCCAGAGTCATCTCTTTTAATAATGCTTCCAATTTTTCCCGTTCCATACTAATCCTCCATACCTTTCCGTAACCTACAATTCTCACCAACGAAAAGCGTAAGCTTTTTGTTGTATGCTGCTGCAGGCACAATATTTGCAAAACGAATAAATTCGTTTTAATCCTCATGCCGCCTTGATTATAACATAACAACATTCGGAAAACCATATTGACCGTCAAAAGCATTCAGAAAATGAATGACGTAGCAATCGATCGATATCCGCAGTATAATCCTTCTCTATGAAATGATAAGGGAGACTGTATTTTTTACTCATTTCAAGATTGTATTGATTCTCTTTCAGCAGCCACTCCATCGTACAATCAGAGTCATCAAGCCTCTGCTCGATCTCACTTGCATAAAATTGAATGTCGGAAAAATGCTCCCTGATATACTGTTCTGTCATGATCAGACAGATATACGTGATCTCTTTTAGGTATTCTTCCTCAAAATCTTTCTTCCAGTCAAAGGGAATATAACACCCCTCCAGAATAAGATGCTGATGATTTTCAATAGCAGTCTTTATCATCTCCCTAACAATGGGCCAAAGATATGAAACCAGTTCTTCATCATCCTCAGGCGTTAAATTCGTCTGACCGCTCCTGATCAATCCCATCTTTATGTGGTCAATAGATACATAGGGGAACTGATATCGTTCCAATAACTTCTGCGCCAGAACCGTCTTCCCCGTATGTGAGGCTCCTGTAATTAAAATAATCATTGTCATCCTCCCATCTATGAGATGCGGTTCAAGATTCCATCCACGCCGATCCCCCGATGGGTTACATACATCCGGCAGATCTGTGAGGCCAGTTCTTCAGAAATATGCGTCTTCTGCGCAATTTTCTCCACCGGCGTTCCCTTATCTACTTCCTTTATCACCGTTTTAATCAATGCCGCCTTATCCTGTTCTGTTCCCTGCAGGGAGACGGCGTTTTCCCCTGTAACAATATCCTTCCTTATGATATGCCAACTTCCGTCCTCCTCCACCTCGATCACAGCCATTGTAATCGGTTGCGTAAACCTCCTCTTTCCGCAACTGCCGGGATTTAACCATACTTGTCCGTCTACTTCCTTCTCCTCATATTTATGGGAATGACCATAAATAAACAAATCCGCGTCATTTGGCTCCGCCATCTTTTTATTATGAATCATGTAGATGCGGATTCCATATAATTCGATCTCCTGTGTTACAGGAAGCTCCTCCGCCCACTCCTTATCCGCATTGCCGCGCACCACATAGCATGGCGCCATACTCTCTAGCTGCTTTATCACCTTATCCCGGTCAATATCTCCCGCATGCAGGATGATGTCACAGTCTTTTAAGATTTCCTTTACTTCTTCCCGAAGCAGCCCGTGGGTATCGGAAAGAACTCCTATTTTATGCATAGGCAACCACCTTCATATACTTCCTAATATACCTTATAACTTATATTAATCCATTTATGAGAAAAAATAAAGGGGAAATATGGATAACGTTAATTATGTCGCTACGTCTCCAATAATAAACTACAATTGCATATTTAATCTCTCCCCGCTATTATCTTTATGGATAGTTATTTGCGAAACTATGGTTTTACATGCTTCCGTTGCGCAACGCAGACATATCATCGCCGGGCACGCTTCCGCTGCGCGCGCTCTGCAGCGGTACTAAGATGCCAAAATACGGCACCTAAGTGCCGGCGAGCG
>CAMWKA010000295.1 GCA_947174725.1 uncultured Lachnospiraceae bacterium
ATTCAATCGTTTTCTCTTGATCATTATGGTAAACTACTTATACGATAGTGCAAAATTACAATATAATCTTCAAAAATCGCAAAAAATTTCAACAAAAACCTTAGAAATGACAAAAACAACGTTCGTGGAGGACGAAAATGTTCAGATTATGGGGAAAAATCATAAAAGAAAACCGTTTACTCAAGGATACCGTCATTTGCAACGACGACAATGACACACGTACCCATAAGGTCTTTCATGCATTAAATGAAGTCTGTAGTCAGTTTGATCTCGGCAAACCCCTTTGGCTGGATAAAACAGCCAAAGAGTTTCAACAATTTGCCAAAGCGCGTTTTTATCAGGACAACTTTATCGAACAGATCGATTTTGATTATCTGGAGATCCAGGTAATCGAAGAAGACTAAGTCGTCCGCAATATCGGAAATCTCAATACTCACAAATTTACGTCGTTTCCATCTGTTTTCCCAGAAAATTCGCCGCCGTCTGCACCAGCTTCTTTTCCGTTCCGGTCATATCCGCTTTCTCTTCTGTCGCAAGCAGGATCACGGCACCGATCACATCCCCTTCACAAAGGATCGGGCAGATGATCTCCTGCTCATATTCCGCCGAACCATCCTTATCAATATGGATAAATTCACGTTCCGCGCTGTTTGCCATGACCGTCTCCCTACGATCCAGTTTCTCTTCCAGTTCTTTGCTGAGATACTGTCCATGGAGTCCCTTAAAACCGCCGGATACTGCGATAAATTGATCCCTATCCGCGATCACCGCGGTCATGCCGGATATCTGTGCAAGGCTTTCCGCATATTTTTTTGCAAATACTCCCATCTCCCCAATCGGAGAATACTTCTTCAGGACAATCTCGCCATCGCGCCCCGTAAATATTTCAATCGAATCACTTTCCCTGATCCGGAGATTTCTGCGAATCTCTTTAGGAATTACAATTCTGCCCAGATCATCAATCCGTCTTACAATCCCTGTTGCTTTCATAATGTATCTTTTCCTCCATTTACAAATATTACTTTATCATGAATCTGCTTTTATCTCAGGTTGTTTTTTATATGAAGCAATTCATTTTTGTAATTCTAGTATCTGTAAACGGTGGCATTTTATACCTTAAAAATCATGCAACAAAATCTTACAATATTTCATCATCAAAACGCTCTTCCATCACTCTTGCGAGCATGTCGAGCGCCCTATTCTGCCATGTTTCCCTCAGGACCGCTTTCTGATATCCGCTTTCCGCGATCTTTTCCGCCCGCTGCGGATCACGCAGCAACGCCTTGACCCGTCCCACTGCCCCGCCAATATCCTCCAGCGAGACATACAGCAGATCTTCCCCGTCCGTAAACCGTTCCTCCAGATAGCTGCTCCGATCCGTTACACAGACTGCATGTGCCAGCATCGCATTGTTGATACGGTCATGGGTGCCCGCCTTAAACCACGGCAAAACATTTAATACAATTTTGGCATCCTGCATTTTGGAGACACATTCCTTCGCCGGTGAAAAAGAATGGCGGTGAAAATACGGATGATCGTCCCAGCCAAGCAGTTCCCAGCCGCCTCCATAAACCGTTACATGAATTTCCTGATCGATCAGCTGCCGCACCAGCTCCTTACGATAAATATACTGCGTATTCACATCACAGAAGCGATATGTTTCGATCACGCGCCTGAGCAGTTCATCATCCGCCGACGCCGGGTCGCAACTATCCACCAGAACAGGAAAAGAAGCCGCCAATTCCTCCTGTGTGAGATTTCGAAAACATATCTCGATTGCCTCCTCAGCCGTAGAAGCCGTATGACTGCTCAGATACAGCATTACCTTTTTGGAAAAATCATCATCGACAGCATCAGCTACCCTTTTCAAGCTCCCGGTATACAAAACTTCTATGCTGCGCCGCTCCCACGGGATCATTTGCCCCAACCCCGGCTCCTCTCCGCCTAACGGCATAAAATAACTATGTTTCAATTCCTTATAAAAACGTTTTATATAAAGGACATGGTTGGGATCCATGCAGACCGGCACACATACTTTGGGAAGTCCGGGCAAGGCTTCAAAGAAAAGATATGGATGATCGAATAAGATATTCAAACATGGCACACCCAAAAATTCCCATAGGCTGCGCGCTTCATCAAACCTAAGCGATAATCCGTCATTATCTATCGTCAGCACAAAGTCTAACCCAGCCTTTACAAACTCCAGAAGATCATTCCCCGTCTCCCGAAACATCTTCAGATCCAGAAGATAGATCTCATGCCCCAATTCCTCAAATACTTCCCGAAAATATTCCAGCGTAAAATTACAGATTTCCAGATATCCTTTGATGATAACGATCCGCAATCTCCGGTTCTGAAAGGAACAATCAACAGGGAATAATGGCTGTTCTTCCCCTTCTGTCAGCAACGAAAATAGTTCCTGCAGCGGTGCATATCCGGCATCCAGCAGTTTTCCCCTTTCCGCCCAGAAGAGAGCAAGCGGATACTTTTCTTCATAATAACATAAGACAGCTTCCAGATAACAAAGCTCTGCATCATATTTTACCGCTGTCTTATGAAATGCCAAAAACAATTCCCGCGCCTCTGACAGCCTGTGTTCCTGCAGCAGACGATGTAAAAGCGTCTTGTATTCTTCAATATATCCCATTGTTTTCTCCCTGTCTTTACTTGAGTGTGTTTATCTGACTGTTTTTACTTGATTTTTTGTCTATTCATTATAGCGGCTACAATATCAAAATGCAAATATTTCCAACCCTTCCATCAGAGATTTCTTTTCACTGATTTACATTTCCTTTTATTCGTGTTACTTTATAGGAAATAAAAGAAAACAATATGGAGAATATTTATGTATAACGAAATTGCAATACTGTTACTTTATCACGAAC
>CAMWKA010000296.1 GCA_947174725.1 uncultured Lachnospiraceae bacterium
GAACTGAACAGAGTAGTTGAGAAATTAAAGACAGTTAGAAGTGTTATTGATATTGATAGGACAGCCAATAGCTGATGGCTTGAAGAACTGGGCAGACAGGGAAAGGATCGGATATGGAAAAAGCAGAATTAAAGGTCGGCAGAATCATGATGGGGATGTGCCAGACGAATTGTTATTTTATCTACAGGGAGGGTGAAAGCAAAGTTATCTTTATAGATCCGGCGGATCAGGGAAAGATCATCCATGATAAATTAAAAGAAAAAGGGTTTGAGGTAGAGGCGATTCTTCTTACCCATGGACATTTTGATCATATCATGGGGTGTAAGGAGCTGAGGGATCTGAGCGGCGCGAAGATCTATGCGCCGGAAGCGGATAAAGTGCTTTTACAGGATCCTTACGTCAATGTTTCGGCAAGCTGGGCGAAGCCTTATACGCTGGAAGCGGATGAATATCTGAAGGACGGACAGGAGCTTGCCTTTGGAGATAAGGTATGTAAGATGATCGAGACTCCGGGACACACGATCGGGAGTTGCTGTTATTACTTTGAGGAGGATGGCGTACTGATCAGCGGAGATACGCTGTTTCAGGAGTCGGTGGGCAGGACGGACCTTCCCACTGGAAGCATGGCGAAGCAGAAACGGTCCATCGAGGAGAAGCTGATGACGCTGCCGGATGAAGTCAGGGTTTATCCCGGACATGGCGGCACCACCACCATAGGATATGAGAGACAGTATAATCCGTTCTGCAGTTAGATGTAGTGAATTGAGACAGAAGAACGGAACGGCTTGATATACAGAATGGAGAGATGACCGGCTTGATACATCTGATAGTAAATCGACAAGAATTATTATATGATCTATATGCATTGACACAAGCGTTTTATCCGGGGATAGAGCTGGATACCAGCGTATCCTCCGTAGAAGCGCAGGAATTTGCAGGCAGACTTCCGGATACAATAGAGGTCTGCCTGCTTGATTGTGGCGGGAGCCTTGCAATTACAGCAGGAGAGACGATTGCGCAGGAATATTATAAGGAATATGCGGAAGAAATGATAGAAAAAGAGGCGGTCGTTTTTTTGGAGGATGGCATGGAGGGTGCTGCGGCGAGAAAGCGTGCGCTCAAGAAGCTTTTTTATGACGCTATGGAGGAATTTACCGGACGAAGCCTTCCGTGGGGGAATCTGACCGGGATCAGACCGACCAAATTGATCCGTGGTTTGATGAAAAAGAATGACGGGGAAAGCTGCGGACAGGGACGGACATTAGCAGAGCAGCTTTACGATATGCATCGGTTGAAGGGTGAGAAGCTTGTGCTTGGCATGGAGATCGCGAAGCTGCAGGAGGGCATCTTGTCAAAGCTGCATGGACTGAAAGGTTACAGCGTTTATGTGGGGATTCCCTTCTGCCCGTCCAGATGTCTGTACTGTTCTTTTACATCCAATCCGGTAGATCGTTGGAAAAAGCGTATTCCGGAATATCTGGGCGCGCTTCGGAAGGAATTGGAATATGTTGCTGCTTCCCCATATTTTAAAACGAAGACGCTGGATACGGTCTATATCGGCGGCGGAACGCCGACAGCGCTTTCTGCGGAGGAGCTGGATATCCTTCTTGGAGATATTATGGTGTATCTGCCGATGGAGCATGTGCAGGAATTTACGGTAGAAGCGGGACGCGCGGACAGTATTACGGAGGAGAAGCTGAAGGTTCTGAAAAAATATCATGTGACAAGGATCTCGATTAATCCCCAGACAATGAAGGAAGAAACGCTTCGTTTGATCGGTCGCAGACATACGATAGAAGATGTAAAAAACGCGTATGCACTGGCAAGAAGGATGGAGTTTGATAATATCAATATGGATATTATCTTAGGACTGCCGGGGGAGACGGGTGAGGATGTTGCATATACAGTGCAGGAGATCAGAAATCTTGCACCGGATAGTCTGACCGTACATTCGCTGGCGGTGAAAAGGGCAGCGGGATTGAAGGACTGGTATAAGTCGGAAGGCGATCCGAGGTCCGGCGGAGCAAAAGAGGTTCAGCATATGATGGAGCAGGCGATGCGGACCGCGGCAGAAGGAGCAAAGAAGATGGGGATGGAACCTTACTATCTCTATCGTCAGAAGAATATGGCGGGCAATCTGGAAAATACCGGTTACCCGCTGCCGGGGAAATATGGTCTATACAATATTCTGATCATGGAGGAACTCCAGTCGATCGTGGCGCTGGGGGCGGGAAGCGTATCAAAACGCGTTGATGAAGACGGACGTATCGAACGCTGCGATAATGTGAAGGATATCTCACTTTATCTGGATAAGATTGATGAAATGATCGAGCGGAAGCGGAGATTGTTTGAGGAGCTTTAAGGAAATCAGGATGATTATATGAAAAAGGGATTACATGAAAATATTGTTTGGCGAATAGGACTTTGATTGGAAGCACTAATGGAGGTAAATATGAGAAATAAACGGTTTGAAGTGAGAGAAAAGCAACACATATCCGGCGGCATTATCAAAATAATTGTTGATACGAAAACAGGAGTAAATTATCTTGTGACAAGCGGAATGGGAATAAGTGGAATGACACCATTGTTAGACTGCAATGGGAAAGTAGTCATTACGAAATAATTAATTGTCTATCAAAGCAACAATCTGTATTTTACGTCCACTTTACCTTTCCCGGGGTTGCGCAGTTCATTCGCCAATACCCAATTTATTATGGAACAGCAGCTTGTTTTTTTACTTTGCAAGGTTTTTGTTTTGCTGCTTTGATTTCGGAGTTTTGTGGGGAACCGCCTTGACAGTGAATATATAAATATATATTCTATGTAGTAAGATAGAGTAAACATATATGAG
>CAMWKA010000297.1 GCA_947174725.1 uncultured Lachnospiraceae bacterium
TCCATATTCTTTTTCAGATAAGCCAGCCTGCACACCACAGGCAGTACCTCTCCCAACTGCTGCAGATATCCGGTCCGATCGATCAGCTTTTTGCTTAACGGTTTATCATTCACGAAATAATCATAAGATAATTTTGCCAAAAATGCTTTCTCAACATCCACCACCGTAGCCTGCGTAATATATTCTAAAAATATATTTTCCGCTTCATCCACATAAGTATCCGAATAAAGCATCTGTACCAGCATGTTCTCCAAAAACTTATGAACATCCATATCAAAAGAATCCGCTGCCCGCCACAAAGACTTCAGTTCCGTCATCAGTCCTTCCTTATACAGAAGCAGATATTGCAGCGTCGTCTCATCATAGACGCCCCGGCAAAAGATCCCGTCACAGATTTTGAGAAGTTCCGGTTCGTATTCAAAATCCGTCCTCATCAGGATCCGGTCGCACAGACGCAGCAACGTCTTATCCCCGGAAGATTCTATCCCACAGTTCCGAACCCACTCCAATGCCTTATCATAAAGCCCTCTCGCCACCATGATATGTATACAGATCTCCCGTTGCTCTCCGCTTAAAGCAAGGGGATCGAATCGAAACAGCAGATCGTCCAACGGAATCAGCATATCTTTTTCAAAATAATATTCCGCAAGCTTTACCATGATCTTGATCCTGTATTCTTCCGTAAGGGCTTCTTCTCCGGAAAGCCAGTATAACGCCTTTTCATTGTGTTCATTCGCAAAGATACTCTCCCCGGAATCTTCCGCCCGATACAGTGCAAGATCTAAGGAAAGCTCCGCCTGTTCCATCATTTCTTCCAGATCGGCAGGTTTCGTCAGCATCAGTTGGTCATGAAAGAACCTGCGATCCACAAAACGGTTGCCCTCCTCATCCTCTAAAAGCAACGTGCTTTCCGTACCAATCATGGGCACGATCGCCCTTTTCAGAAAGACCGGATACTTCATCTCCTCTTTCAGATGCTCATTTACGATCACCACATATTTGATGCCATCCATTTCCACATCGACCTGCGCCATAAACAGCAGCTTCAGATATGCCGTGATCAGCGCGGGATCTTCTTTGATCATATGCTGTGTCTGCTGATAAAGATATGCCAGATTGGCATTGATGCGTCCCTTTAACAGCTGCTCTTTGACAAAAGTCATAATCGAAGGATAGTAATCCTGATATATATCATGATATGCCTGGCGGTATTTCATGACGTTGGCATATAAAAACGCGTTTCTTTCATAGTCCAGATTGGAACGGTACGCAAAATACATCACGATCATCTTAGGCAGACGACCCTCATACGCAAGATCAATGGACATGATATAATATTCATATAATCTGGTCAGGCGAAGCTCCTGGTCCACCGCAAGCGCGTACCATTTAAAATATTCCTGTCCCATCTTATTACCCTTGATCAGCAACGCGCAGATCTCCTGCAAAGTCTCATTTTTATTCTCCAGTTCATAGCATCTGCACAACAGGAAATACAATTCTTCCGAAAAGGTCTTCGCCTTGCCCGCCAGAAATACAAAACGGTTGCGGATCTCTCTGGTCAGGGTATTCTGCCTGATCGCAAATGTGATAAAAGCCAGTTCAAAATCACCCAGTTCGGACATCAACGCCGGCATCCGAAGCAATGCATGCAGCGCCTCCAAAAACAAAATCGGACTGGCATTGCCGTACTCATACTGCTGTTTTAAAAGATCCCATTTCTTCTGATCATTGGAAGCGTATTCTTCCTTCATATAGATCAGCAGCCAGGCCAGACGCCAATTGTGCGTATTGCGCACATAAAGATACTCCGTCTTTTCCGCCAGTTCACGCAGCAGATCCTCGTCTTTTGAGCGAAGAGATTTCATATAATAATAGTATCCCTCAACCTCCGGGAGAACATCATTCTCACTGATCAATATACCGACACGCTCCAGAATCCTGTCCGCCTCCGTATATCTTTTCTCTGTCAGAAGAAGCTGAAGCTGATACAGTCTGCTCACCAGATGATTGGCATCCTTGGATACAATGCGGTTCACGATGGCATGACATTCCTTGCCCCACTCATATTTTGTGATCCTGCCGGTTCTGTAATCCATATAGAGGTGCATCAGATGCGCCAGCTGTCTCCGCTCGATCTTTTCCTCCTCCATCCGTTCCATCCCGCTGCGCCAGATCACCACAGGGATCCGGATGTTGCCATAGACGTCTCTGATTACCAGCGCCCCTTCATTTTTCCCGTAATGAAGGCAATCAGCATGAATGTAATAATTCATACAGTATACATTTCCTAAAAAATCCTCTTCTAACACCTGTTCCTTTTCCAAGGAAAGGAACTCACCTTCCACAGAAAGCCGAAGCCTTGTATAACCCCAGCCGTCCCTGACGATGCTGATCGTCTGCATCACAGTTTCCGAAGGCGCATTGATCTCTATCTTCGAAATATCCGTCTGATATACGGGCGAGATCTTCTTTTTCACCACCGTCAGAAAGTTCTCAACATTCTGCTCGTTATCCTGGCTGACCGACATCCCGCGGTATATAGAACGGTACTGACGCTCACTGCCGTTTAAGATATTGATAAATCCGGGAGAATAGAAAAGTTTCACCGCCTCCTGCCAGTTCTCCTTTGCAAGATTGGCATAATGGAACAGATTCCTGATCACTCCCATGGAAGTATCCGGAAGATTTCTTTCTACCGTTATACGATAGGGCAGTTCATACTCTCCGAGATTTGACACAATGGCTAAAACGCCTTCACAGACGCTGCCTTCTTCCAGTCCATGTGCATCAAATTGAAAATAAATCTCCATCTCCAGGCCGCCAAACCGATTGCGGGACACCAGCA
>CAMWKA010000298.1 GCA_947174725.1 uncultured Lachnospiraceae bacterium
TGCCATTATAACCTGTTTTTTACGAATACACAATTCCGAAAAGGAAATAAAATTATGATGTAAAATAAACGCAGAAGCAGCGCTTAAAATAAGCCCAAAAGCAGCGCATATAATTGCTTCGCAATTTGCGGTATAGTAAACAATATGGTAAAATGAATTTAAATAACCAAAAATTGAAAGGTGCAGCCAATGAAAAAAACCCTTATTGTAATTGACATGCAGAATGACTTTATCGACGGTTCCCTTGGAACAAAAGAAGCCCAGGCGATCGTTCCCAATGTAAAGGCAAAGATTGCGGAATATCAAAAAAACGGCGATGAGATCATATTTACAAGAGACACACACCAAACCGATTATCTGGAGACACAGGAAGGCAGGAATCTTCCCGTAGAACACTGTATCGAAGGTACTCACGGATGGGAGATCTCTAAAGAAGTGGATCTTCCGGAGTGTCTTCATCTGAATAAAGACACCTTTGGTTCAAAGGATCTGTACCAGCATGTTTCCGGTGAAGAAGTGGAAATGATCGGTCTTTGTACCGGAATCTGCGTGATCTCTAACGCATTTCTGTTAAAAGCATTTTATCCGGAAATGAAGATCACGGTTGACGCTTCCTGCTGCGCCTGCGTCACGCCGGACAGTCATAAAAATGCTCTGGAAGCAATGGAATTGTGTCAGATCAATATTACTGGCATATAATATACCGGATTTGGAGAATAACATATGAAATTAAATCAAATCATTACCAGTCTTCTTGAAACAGATATGTATAAATTCAGCATGGGTCAGGCAATCTATCATCAGTTCTCGGATTACAAGACTACATGGACCTTTAAATGCAGAAATCAGGACGTAAAATTCACACCGGAAATGGTGGAAGAAATCAGGGAACAGATCAAGGCATACTGTACCCTCCGATTTACAGAGGACGAACTCGACTATCTGAATCAGATCACATGGATCAAAGGCAGCTATGTTGACTTTCTCCGTTTATGGGAAGCAAGGTACGAGGATTTTGAAATTACCACGGATGCCGAATGTGGACTGGCCATCGAAACAAAAGGAACCTGGCTGAACACTTCCATGTATGAAATCCCCACGCTGGCCATCGTTAACGAAGTATATTTCCGGATGGCGCATGACTATGATACTTTGATAGAAAGTTTTAAAAAACGGTTGGAAGAAAAAGTCGGCTGGCTGGTAAGCGGCAGATATTATGTTTCTAGCTTCAGTGAATTCGGGCTGCGCAGAAGATTGTCTGCAGAGGCACAGGATCTGGCTGTCAATGCATTTAACAGGATGCAGAAAGAGCATAAATATGTCAGCTCTGACTTTATCGGTACTTCCAATGTTTATCTGGCGAAAAAATACGGGATTACCCCGGTAGGAACCATGGCGCATGAATGGATCATGTGTACCGGACAGGGCAATCATAAGCATAATCCGGCATATTCCAACTGGTATGCATTAGATGCCTGGATAAAAGAATATGGCATATTAAACGGTATTGCCCTTACCGATGCCATCACCACGGACTGCTTTTTGCAGGATTTCCAGCTTACTTATGCCACGCTGTTCAGCGGCGTGCGTCATGACAGCGGCGATCCCTATGCATGGGGCGACCGGATGATCGAACATTATACAAAGCTTGGAATCGATGCAAAAAATAAAACCCTGCTGTTCAGCGACAGCTTAAATTTTGAAAAAGCAGATAATTTGTTCCGTTATTTCAATGGAAGAGCGCGGGTAGCATTTGGTATTGGTACTTATCTCTCCAATGATACAGACGTAGAACCATTGAATATCGTCATGAAGACGACCAAATGCAATGGTCAGGATGTAGCAAAGATTTCCGATGTTCTTGGCAAGGGAATGTGTCAAAACAAGGAATATGAGGATTATTTGCAGCGTTGTATCGACTGGAGGATGAAATTAAGATCAAAAGGAGAATAAAATTAATCATGGACCAATTTGATGCAAAAAAAGTGACAAATGATTGTGTAGCATGGATCAAAAACTTATTTGATACTAACTGGAGCGCCTCTACTAACTGCTGCGTGGCATTAAGCGGCGGCAAAGATTCCAGCATTGTAGCGGCATTGGCGGTAAAGGCATTGGGTCAAAACCGCGTCAAAGGATTGTTGCTCCCGCAGCACGAACAGCATGATATCTCCTATAGCATTAAGTGCGCGGAATTTTTAGGCATTGAATACAAGATCGTCAATATCGGCAGCGCCGTGGATGCGATCATTGAAGAAATGAAAAGATCCGGAATCACCCCGACAACGCAGGCGATCACCAATGTACCCCCCAGGGTACGCATGACAGAGCTATACTTTTACGCTCAATGCGTCAACGGAATCCCCAGCTGTAACTGCAATCTAAGTGAAGACTGGGTCGGTTATTCCACCTATGGCGGCGACGGCTTCGGATCCTTCGCACCGTTGTCCCACTTAACCGTTACGGAAGTAAAACAGATGGGCTACGAACTCGGACTGCCCAAAGAACTGATCGAAAAACCGCCCATCGACGGTCTCTGCGGTAAAACGGATGAAGATAATCTGGGATTTACCTATGCAGTATTGGACCGCTATATCCGTACCGGCGTCTGTGAAGATGAAGAAATCAAAGCAAAGATCGACCTGTTACATGAGAAAAATAAATTTAAGCTGGAACTGATGCCCAGCTTTCCATATCATCAATCATAGGATATATTACATCTGTCCGTCATGATTGACTGCTGCCGGAATTGTTATTATATCGAATATTTTCAGAATTTACCATTAGATGTCTGTATCAT
>CAMWKA010000299.1 GCA_947174725.1 uncultured Lachnospiraceae bacterium
ATCTCTGTCAACGGTCTTCTCAACACGCCCGCCTTCTGTCCCTGAAGATTCATCGCCTTTTTCACAGGGATCGGATTGACTTCACAGAACAGCGCCGCAATCAGATCGATCGCCTCTAACTGAAGTTTTCTGCTGCCCTCCACATCCCCGTCAAAGAACTTCTGGCACATATCATGGGTCTGCTTCGGCGCAACATTGGACAATACCGAAATCACCCCTTTTCCTCCCAAGGAAAGCAGCGGGACGATCTGGTCGTCATTGCCGGAATAAAGATCGACGTCTTCTCCCGCCAATGCCATCAGCTTCGCCACCTGGGAAATATTTCCGGTAGCATCCTTTACGCCGACGATATTTTTCACTTCACGACACAACGCTACGATAGTCTCCGGAAGAATATTCACACCGCCGGTCCTGCCCGGAATATTGTAAAGAATCATCGGAATCGATACCGCGTTGGCAATCATCGTAAAATGTTCCTTCAACCCCTTCTGCGTCGCCTTATTATAATATGGCGTCACCACTAAGATTCCATCCACGCCGATCTTCTCCGCTTCCTTGGAAAGATAGATTGCCGTCTCCGTACAATTGGAACCGGTGCCCGCGATCACCGGAATCCGCTTAGCGACTTTCTCATTACAATAGCGGATCACTTCAAGATGTTCCTCATGCGTAAGCGTGGACGCCTCTCCTGTCGTTCCGCATACGATGATGGCATCCGTTCCATTTGCAATCTGATATTCTATATTTTTACCAAACTGCTCATAATTAACCGAACCATCTTCGTGAAACGGTGTGACAATAGCTACTCCTGCTCCTTTAAAAATTGCCATAACACTTCTCCTCTCTTTTCATCAGACGGGTACATAAAAATACGCCGACAAATAAGATGCCGGCGTTAATTCGCACATATCCGATAGCGCCCCATCTTTATAAGATGACAGTTATACAGTTATTCACTGTATCCCCAGGAAGGCACGCAACAGGTCATGTCTCCTTCGGCGTCTTCCCCTTTCCTGCATCCTCAACTGCCCCTGTAACATCCTATGCAGTACTCTTGAAAAACGCAACCTCTATCTGTTACTTTATTCAATATAACACTCCATTTATGTTCTGTCAATGAAAACCGCCACTTTTTCACACTAATAACCATGCCTTTCCACAGCCTGCGAATTTGGGCCGCAGGCACAAATTTGCGATTGAAAAATCAAAGATTTTTCAATCTAATCTCTCACCCAGACAATATTCTGTCCACTCCAAGCGCTGCCGCAAAGATCGATATAGGAATCAAGCGCATCATTGCCATAATATATGGTCATATCGCCGCAACCCGCAAATACATAGTCATAGATATCCTTTACACTGTCGGGTAACGTGAGTTCATTCAAGCTTTTACAATTACGAAATGCAAAATCACCAATTCTCGTTACGCTATCCGGTATCATGATCTCCATCAAGCTCTCACAACCATCAAATGTGCCGGATTCAATGCTCATTACGCCATCCGGTATCGTGATCTCCGTTAAACCGGAGCAGTTCTGAAACGCCCAATCACCAATACTTGTTACGCTGTCCGGTATTGTGATTTCCGTCAAACCGCTGCAGTCGGCAAATGCACTATCACCAATGCTCATTACGCCGTCCGGCATCGTAATTTTCGTTAAATTCTCGCAACTCCTAAATGCTCCATCACCAATGCACGTTACGCCGTCAGGTATTGTGATCTCTGTCAGCCAGTCACACCCCGAAAGCGCACCGGTGGCAATGCTTTCTATCGCGCTATCCGGTATCGCGATCTCCATCAGCCCGCTGCAGCCGGAAAATGCACCTTTGCCAATGTTTGTTACAGAGTCAGGTATTCTGATTTCCGTAAGATTTTCGCAAAAGGAAAATGCATAATCATCAATGCACATTACAGAGTCAGGTATCGTAATTTCCGTCAGGCTCTCGCAAGCACTAAAGGTGCCTTTGTCTATATACGTTACGCCATCCGGTATTGTAAATTCCGTCATGCCCTTGCAATAACAAAAAGCCCACTCACCAATACGCGTTACACTATCCGATATCGTAATTTCCGTTAGATTAAAGCAGCCATTAAATGCTTCGTCGCCTATACTTGTTACGCTGTTTGGCATTGTGATTTTCGTTAAATTGTTACAATACCTAAATACGCTATCACCAATGCGCGTTACGCCGTCCGGTATCGTAATTTCCATCAGTCCGCTACAGCCATCAAACGCATAATCACCAATTCTTGTCACGGAATCAGGTATCGTAATTTCTGTCAGGCTTCTACATTCAAAAAATGCATGATCTCCAATATTTACCAAAGAATCCGGCAGCGTGATCTCTCTCAAATTGCCACAGCCGCTAAATGTTTTATCCGCAATGCTTGTCACACCTTCCGGTATCACAATATTCCGCAAACTGTCGCAACCGGAAAATGCACTTTCTCCAATACCTGTTACACCATCCGGCAGCTCGATCTGCATCAGACCGCTGCAGCCGGAAAATGCGCTCTCACCAATGTTGGTCAAGGACGATGGCAGGACGATCTCCGTCATGCCTCCACATCCATTAAACGCCGCGCTGCCAATACTGCTTACCCCTTCATCAAGAATAACCAATCCTATCAGATTCCGCAGGCTATTCCATGGCGCGCTACCTGCGGAAGGGTATTCATTCATTTCTCCCGTACCGGTGATGACAAGCACTTCATCTTTATAATACCATTCCAGATCTTCACCGCATACGCCGCTTTTTTTCGGTGAGTCTATGGTCGTCATGATCAATCCATATG
>CAMWKA010000300.1 GCA_947174725.1 uncultured Lachnospiraceae bacterium
GATATAATTGATCAGTCGTTCTGCTTTGAGGATTTTCTGCATAAATTCAGGAAACGGCTGTCCCTGATATTCCTTTCCGGTGGTTTTATCAGTGATCACTCCGGAATCAAAATCAATCTCCACCTCATCGCCGGCATTGATCTCTTTGGCAGCATCCGGACATTCAATGATCGGCAGTCCGATATTGATCGCATTACGGTAGAAGATCCTCGCAAAAGTCTCCGCAATCACACAACTGATACCGGACGCTTTGATTGCGATCGGCGCATGTTCTCTGGAAGAACCACAGCCAAAATTCTTATTGGCAACAATAATATCCCCTTTATGAACCTTCTTCACAAATTCCGTATCAATATCCTCCATACAGTGGGTTGCCAGTTCCGCGGGATCTGACGAATTCAGATATCTTGCCGGGATTATAACATCCGTATCTACATTATCTCCATATTTAAAAACCGTTCCCTGTGCTTTCATAATGTTTCTTTCCATCCTTTCTTTGATTTATACTAATTAGGTATTTGCGAAACGATGATTTTACATGCTTCCGTTGCACAACTGGTAATAACCAATTGAAACTGGTTAAACCAATTGTAATTGGTTATGGAAAATCAGTAGTTTCGCAAACCAAGCGAACGTGTTCCTTCTCACACTAACTGGCACGGGCAAGAAATCCTGCCTGTTACCGCGCTTGCAGCTGCCACAGCAGGACTTGCAAGATAGATCTCGCTGTTCACATGTCCCATACGTCCTACAAAATTACGGTTCGTCGTGGATACGCAGCGCTCCCCTTCCGCCAGAATACCCATATAACCGCCAAGACACGGGCCGCAGGTCGGAGTGCTTACGATAGCTCCGGCTTCAATAAAGATCTTGAGCAGCCCTTCCTCCATCGCCTGCAGATAAACTGCCTGCGTTGCCGGAATGATGATGCACCTGATCCCCTGCGCGACATGACGCCCCTTCAATACTTTTGCTGCAATCCTCATATCATCGATCCGCCCGTTGGTACAGGAACCGATGACAACCTGATCGATCGCGATATCGCCCACCTGATCAATGGTCTTTGTATTCTCCGGCAGATGCGGAAATGCAACCGTCGGTTTTAAGCTGCTTAAATCAATCGTATAGGTCTCGTCATACTCCGCATCCTCATCTGCCTCGTAAACTTTATAACTGCGTTTCGTATGTTCTTCCAGATATACTTTCGTCTTATCATCTACCGGAAAGATACCGTTCTTCGCACCGGCTTCTATCGCCATATTGGCAATGGTAAAACGGTCGTCCATTGACAGTTCGGCAATCCCATCACCCGTAAATTCCATGGATTTGTATAGAGCGCCATCCACACCGATCATACCGATGATATGTAAGATGATATCCTTGCCGCTGACCCATTCCGCCGGCTTTCCCGTAAGGACAAAACGGATTGCCGAAGGGACTTTAAACCATGCTTTTCCGGTGGCCATACCCGCCGCCATATCCGTACTTCCGATGCCGGTAGAAAACGCGCCTACCGCGCCGTAAGTACAGGTGTGAGAATCCGCTCCGATGATCACATCTCCCGGCACTGTCAGTCCTTTTTCCGGAAGCAGCGCATGTTCAATTCCCATTTCACCGACTTCAAAATAATTCGTAATCTCATTTTTTCTTGCAAAGTTACGAACACATTTGCAATGCTCTGCGGATTTGATATCTTTATTCGGCACAAAATGATCGGGCACCAGCGCGATCTTGTCCTTGTCAAATACGCTCTGCGTATTGAATTTTTCCATCTCCTTGATTGCAACAGGGCTTGTAATATCATTGCCCAGCACAAGATCAAGATCCGCCTCGATCAATTGTCCCGCTGTCACCTGTTCCAATCCGGCATGTGCTGCCAGAATCTTCTGCGTCATCGTCATTCCCATTTTTTAGCCTCCATGCTGCGACTATTTTTTTAGGAGCAGCTAATGACTCAGGTTTTGGCGCAGCTCAAAACCTGTAGATTGAAAAACTTCGTTTTTCAATCTTACTCCTTCTTAAATTAAGCCAAATATCGTTTTCTTTCTACTGCAATACATTTATGGTTACTTCTTTTGTAATTCTGATAACACCATTCCGGTTTCCTTTTGAAATGCATCCACCCACTCGGAATCACGATAGAATACAATACATTCCTGATATCCGTCGCCGGTAAAATACAATCGTTTTCCATTTCCATTTTCAATAATGATCCTGTTAAGCTCAGCCGCTACGTTAAAATCAAACCAGTCATTTTCAAACGAAGCTTCCAACGTATATGTACATCCATTCCATTCAAAACTTACCGTTCTTTTTCCCGTTCCATTTTCCCAATCTACACCACTGGTATCTTCGGTAATATTTTTAAAATCAAGTTCTCCTTCGCTAATTGCAGAGACACCCAAAAGGAAATTGGTATACATTTTTTCTATATCAAATACTTCCACGTCAAAACAATATACACCATTCTCTGTAGGCGTCCATTCCCAAGTATCATAATTTGTAATGCCCATCCCCGCCTCTGTTAAAAGCATAGCCGTCTTATCATGTATTACCCCTGCCGGCATTAACTTATCATTTTTTTCAAATCGCTTTATTGACACATCCGATATGCCGCTGATCCCATATTTTTCTAATATTGCTGCAATCTCCTTATAGCTTTTAAGATTCAGATTCGCCATATCAATGTTTTCTCCTTCACCGCTGATCATATTTCGTTTCATTGAAGCGACAAAAAACATACAAAATATTATAGCACATAATATTGAATT
>CAMWKA010000301.1 GCA_947174725.1 uncultured Lachnospiraceae bacterium
ACTATCAGCTAATTATAAAATATTATACACTATATTTTAGAAAAAGCAACTACTTTTTATATTGCAACCTCTACTTTTTAATGGTACTATGGTTGAGGAAGATCTACCTGCAAAGGGGAAATGATAACATCTAAGGAAAGCGAGGCACATAGCCATGACAACACAGGAAAAAGCATTACAACTCCACGAGGAATGGAAAGGGAAACTGGACACCGTATCAAAAACGCCCGTAAAATCAAGAGAAGCTCTTTCTCTTGCCTATACCCCCGGCGTTGCGGAACCTTGTAAAAAAATTGCGGAGAACAAGGAAGACGCATATAAATATACGATCAAAGGAAATACTATTTTAGTCGTTTCCGACGGAAGCGCAGTGCTCGGTCTTGGCAACATCGGACCGGAAGCAGCCATGCCTGTTATGGAAGGCAAAGCCGTCCTGTTCAAGGAATTCGGCGGCGTCAATGCTGTCCCCATCTGTCTTGATACCCAGGATACCGAGGAAATCATCAAAGCCGTTACATGGCTTGCTCCCGGATATGGCGGCATCAATCTGGAGGATATCAGCGCGCCCAGATGTTTTGAAATAGAAGAACGTTTAAAAGCTACTTTAAATATTCCCGTATTTCACGACGACCAGCATGGCACCGCCATCGTCGTACTTGCAGCACTGATCAACGCCTTAAAAATCGTCGGTAAAAAAGCTGCCGACTGTAAGGTCGTCATCAACGGTGCAGGCGCTGCGGGTGTAGCGATCGCAAAGCTTTTATTAAATTATGGCTTTGTCAATATCATCCTGTGCAACAGCAAGGGGATTGTTGTTAAAGGGTCTCCCCGATTAAACTGGATGCAGGAGAAAATGGCGGAATGTACCAATCCCAACCATGAGTCCGGATCGCTTGCTGACGCAATTAAGGGCGCAGACATTTTTATCGGCGTATCTGTTCCGGATGCGTTGAATGCGGAAATGGTAAAGCAGATGAATCAGGATTCCATCATCCTCGCCATGGCGAATCCCGTTCCGGAGATCATGCCTGATGTTGCCAAAGCGGCAGGAGCCCGCATTGTCGGCACCGGGCGAAGCGATTTTCCGAATCAGGTCAATAATGTAGTCGCTTTCCCCGGCATTTTCAAAGGTGCACTGGAAGGGCGCGCAAGACAAATCACGGAAGAAATGAAGATGTCTGCCGCGATAGCCATTGCAAGCCTTGTACCGGAAGAAGAACTCAATGAAGAAAATATTATGCCGGAGGCATTTCATCCGCATGTGGCGGAAGTTGTTGCCGAAGCAGTAAAAAAGCATATAAAATAAGGTGTACTATGGAAAAACAAATGTGGGATAAAAAGCCGTACCACTCCTTAGATTATTATTTTAAGGAAGTGTATGGCCAGAAGATATACAAAATTGCCATCGACGGAGGTATGTCCTGCCCCAACAGGGATGGCGTCATTGACGACAGAGGCTGCCTCTTCTGCTCACAAGGCGGAAGCGGCGAGTTTTCTGCTCCTATGGACAAAGTTCATCCCGATATCCACTCGCAGATCGAAAAGGGGAAGCTCCTTCTTTCCCAAAAATATTCCGGCTGCCGATATGTTGTTTATTTTCAACCCTATACCAATACCTATGCCCCCGTCGCCTATCTTAGGAATATTTACAGTCAGGCTTTGGAAGATAAAGAGGTTGTCGGCATCTCTATCGCTACAAGACCCGACTGTCTTCCGCTGGATGTGATCGATCTGCTTTCCGAACTGAAGCATGCCTATCCCGGAAAATTTATCTGGGTAGAACTTGGGCTGCAGACCATTCACCGCAAGACAGCCCAGATGATCCGGCGCGGTTATGAAATCTCCGTTTTTGAAGAGGCGGTCCGCAAATTAAACCAGATACAGATTCCTATCATCGTCCATGTCATTCTGGGTCTTCCGGAAGAAAGCCGTGAACAGATGATCTCGACCGTAGAATACCTGAATACCTTTCCTATCTTCGGGATAAAACTGCAGTTGTTACATGTACTGGCACAGACAGATCTTGCGGAGCTTTATAAAAAACGCCGCTTTGAAGTCCTTACTTTAGCCGAATATACCGATATCGTCATCGAATGTCTGGAACATCTTACACCGGAAATGGTCATTCACCGCATCACCGGTGATGGTCCGAGAAAACTTCTGATTGCTCCGGAATGGAGCCTGGATAAAAAGCAGGTATTAAATACGCTGCTGAATAAAATGAAAGCAAAAAATTCATGGCAGGGTAAACAATATGAATACACTGGAGCATTCCATATTATATAAACTCATTGTATTGTATATACTGGACCACACAACATCCGAAATCACCAAATCCCAGATCAGCGACTTTGTTCTGGAACGTGGATATATTGATTTTATCACGCTTCAGCTGGCATTTTCTGAACTGGAGGAAAATGATCTGACAAAGAGCCGCCAGATCAACAACCGTACCCTTTTAACCATCACCAAAGAGGGACATCATACGATCTCTTCTTTGGAAGAACGCATCGCCTATCCAATTCGCCAGGATATCAAAAACTATCTTTCCGCCCATCATTTCAGCATACAGAAAGAGCTGTCCGTACAGTCTCATTATCGCGCTTTAAGCAATAAGAGCTATGAAGTCTGTCTGGTCATCAAAGATCAGCAGGAAGAACTTGCCGGTCTTACTTTAAATCTTCCCACAAAAGAGCTTGCAGAAACCGTCTGCCGCAACTGGGATAAAAAAAATAACGAGATTTATGAATATCTGATACAC
>CAMWKA010000302.1 GCA_947174725.1 uncultured Lachnospiraceae bacterium
TTGATGAAATTATACTTGACCAAATGACAGATAAGGAATAAAATATGAAATATGCAGGATTAGTACATCGGTAGTATGCGAGCTTCCCAAGCTTGAGAGGCGGGTCCGACTCCCGTATCCTGCTCTTTATCGAAAGGATCAAGTTATAATGTGGATATGCAGAATGCCGATCTCAGACATTCTGAGGGCGCAAACTGCAGAGCTTGCGCTTTTTTATGTTGTATCAGCAGGAAAATAAGCGAGGGATTAAGGAGGAAACGGAATGAAATTTAGTAATGGCTGCTGGCTGCAGAGGGAGCATGTAGGATGTTTTTCACCGGTGCAGATATATGATACAAGGATTGCCGGGGACGAGGTGATCCTCTGTGCGCCGACCACATGGATTAATGGCAAGGGAGATACCTTGGGCGGCGTCAATCTGACCATCAGGATCTCAGCTCCTTATTCGGAGGTGCTGCGCATCAGGACGTATCATCATATGGGATTGCAAAAAAGAGAACCATCCTTTGAAATTGCGCCTGTAGAAGGTGGGCATTTGAGCGTTGGGGAGACGGCGGAACTGCTGATCATCCATAGCGGCAGCCTTCGCATGGAAATTATAAAGGAGAACGGACAATTTACATTTTACCGTGGCAATGAGAAGATTACATCAAGCGGACGGAACGATCTTGCCTATATGAAGACGGACTGGACCGGTCTTCCCTATGATAAAGGACCGGAAGATGCTTATATGCGGGAACGTCTGACGCTGTCCGTAGGGGAGCTGATCTATGGTATGGGGGAGCATTTTACACCTTTTGTCAGGAACGGTCAGACGATAGAGATCTGGAACGAGGATGGCGGCACTTCGACGGAGCAGGCATATAAGAATATTCCCTTTTATCTGTCCAGCCGTGGTTACGGCGTTTTTGTCAACCATCTGGAACAGGTTTCCTTTGAAGTGGCATCGGAATCCGTATCGGCAGTGCAGTTCTCAGTGGCAGGGGAACAGCTTGACTATATGCTGATCAATGGACCGACCATGAAGGAAGTGCTGATGCGTTATACAGATATTACCGGTAAGCCTTCTCTTCCTGCGCCGTGGACCTTCGGACTCTGGTTGTCCACATCTTTTACGACGGATTATGATGAGAAGACAGTGACAGAATTTGTAGACGGCATGCTGGAGAGGGATATTCCGCTTGCGGTATTTCATTTTGACTGCTGCTGGATGAAGGAATTTCACTGGAGCGATATGACATGGGATTCCAGAGTATTTCCCGATCCGAAGGGGATGCTTGCGCGGTTAAAAGAAAAAGGCGTCAAGATCTGTGTCTGGATCAACAGCTATATCGGACAGGAATCCGTGATGTTTGAGGAAGGTCTGAAAGGGGGCTACTTCCTGAAACGCCCGAATGGAGACGTATGGCAGTGGGATATGTGGCAGCCCGGCATGGCGATCGTTGATTTTACGAATCCGGCTGCATGCGCATGGTATGCCTCTAAGCTGGAAGCGCTGATGGATATGGGTGTGGACTGCTTTAAAACGGATTTTGGAGAGCGGATTCCAACGGATGTCGTATATTATGACGGATCCGATCCCATGAAAATGCATAATTATTATACTTATCTCTATAACAAGACTGTCTATGAGATAGTGAAAAAGAAAAAGGGAGAGAAGGAGGCCATATTATTTGCCAGATCGGCAACTGCCGGATGCCAGAAGTTTCCGGTACATTGGGGCGGCGACTGCTGGTCGGATTATGAGTCCATGGAGCAGAGCTTACGGGGCGGATTGTCATTGACGAGTTCCGGTTTTGGCTTCTGGAGTCACGATATCGGTGGATTTGAAAGCACTTCCACGGCGGATGTATATAAGCGTTGGTGCGCGTTTGGACTTTTATCAACTCATTCAAGGCTGCATGGTTCCCATTCTTACCGTGTTCCATGGCTGTATGATGAGGAAGCGGTAGAAGTTGTCAGGAGGTTCACGAAGCTGAAAGCTTCCCTGATGCCGTATTTGTATCGCAATGCTGTGGAAACTTCCCTAACCGGTGTTCCCATGATGCGGAGTATGGCACTGGAGTATCCGGAGGATAAAAACTGTGCGTATCTGGCGACGCAGTATTTTCTGGGAGATTCCCTTCTGGTTGCGCCGATCTTTAATGAAAAGAGTATGGCGGAGTATTATCTGCCGGAAGGGACATGGACGTCTTTCCTTACCGGAGAAATTAGGGAAGGCGGAAAATGGTATCGGGAAGTCATGGATTATATGACGATCCCGTTGTACGTAAAGGCGGGAAGTATCATCGCCGTGGGCGACGGCTCCCATGGTCCGGTCTATGACTATGCGGAGAATGTTGTGTTTAAGGTATATGCCCTGCAGGAAGGAACAACTGCTAAGACCTGCATATACAATACATCCGCGGAAAAAGTTTTGGAACTGGAAGTTTGGCATGGGGAACAGGGAACTTATCGGATCACTTTGCAGAGTGATCAGGAGGCAATTGCCTGTAGCGTAGAACTGGTCGGAGTGAAGGGCGAGTCTCTGTTATCTTTTAGCCATACAGGCATATATGATATCACTGTGACCCGGCAGGAGTGATCAGATTGAGTATCCATTTGACAGGTATTTGAAGTATATTTGAAGCAATATAAACAGCCATATTTCTGATAAGAAAAATGGCTTTTTTTTCCTTTTTCTACTTTATTTTTTTGATTTATTGATGTAAAATATTCAGTTTTTGAGGAGTTTTAAATAACATATTAGTGTGAAAAAT
>CAMWKA010000303.1 GCA_947174725.1 uncultured Lachnospiraceae bacterium
ATAGGTAGCGAAATCCACCGTATCCTCTATATTGTAATGACCATAAGTGGTCAAGCCCATCAGACATGCCCCCCGGCTCTTTACCTCTACCATATTGCTGATCATCTTCTCATATAATTCCTGCTGCGTCAGGACACTGATCACCAGCGTTCCATCTTCAATCAGGCTGATGGTTCCATGTTTCAATTCTCCCGCTGCATACGCCTCCGAATGAACATAACTGATCTCCTTCATTTTCAGGCTTCCCTCCAGACAAATGGCATAATCGATGCCGCGTCCTAAAAAGAAAACGTCCTTCGCATTGACATACTTGGATGCAAACCACTGGATCCGCTCCTTATCCTCAATGATCTTCTCGATCTTGGCGGGAAGAGTATCCAGTTCCCGTAACATTTTCTGATAATCATTATCCGCCAACGTCCCTCTTACTCTGGCAAATTCCAGCGCAAGAAGATAACATGCTATCAGCTGACAGCTATATGCCTTTGTCGTTGCAACCGCGATCTCCGGACCCGCCAAGGTATAAAAGACATTATCCGCCTCCCTTGCGATAGAACTGCCCACCACATTAACGATAGCAAGCGTCCTGATCCCCCTGTCCTTCGCCTCACGAAGGGCGGCAAGACTGTCCGCTGTCTCTCCGGACTGGCTGATGATCAGAACCATATCATTTTCCTGCAATAAAGGATTGCGGTAACGGAACTCAGATGCAAGCTCCACGCGTACCGGAATCCGAGCAAGATCTTCTATCACATACTGCCCTACGACTCCTGCATGATAAGCTGAACCACAAGCCACGATATGGATCTGCTGCACGTCTTTCATCTGCTCCTCCGTGATCCCCACAGAAGACAGATCGATCTTTCCACCCGAAACGACGGTATTGAGCGTATCCCTGATCGCCTTAGGCTGCTCATGGATCTCCTTCATCATAAAATATTCATAGCCGCCTTTTTCCGCAGACTCAGCGTCCCACTTGATCTCCGTCAGTTCTTTTTCTATGATCTCGCCATCAATATTATAGAACTCGATATCTCCTTTTGTCAGGCGGGCCATCTCCAGATTGCCAATATAATAAACATTTCTCGTATATTTCAGTATCGCCGGAACATCCGAGGCAATATAGGACTCCCCGTCGGCGACTCCCAGGATCATCGGACTGTCTTTCCTCGCAACATAAATCTCGCCGGGATAATCTTTAAACATGACCGCAAGCGCATAAGAACCACGGACACGTACCATCGTCTTGGCAAGCGCGTCGATGGGTCCTACCTGATATTTTTTATAATAATAATCCACCAGTTTGACCAGCGCTTCCGTATCTGTCTGGGAATAAAAGGTATAGCCTTTTTTCAGCAGCTTATCCTTGATCTCCTGATAATTTTCAATGATACCATTATGAACGGCAACGACATTCATATCATCACTGCTATGTGGATGCGCATTTTTTTCCGAAGGTTCCCCATGGGTTGCCCATCTGGTATGTCCTATACCACAGGTGCCGGGAACTGCTTCTCCGCCATTGGTCTTCTCTGACAGCACCTTCAAACGCCCCTTCGCTTTTACGATCTCCGCCGAAGCGTCTCCATCACGCACAACCACTCCTGCCGAATCATACCCTCTGTACTCCAGCTTTGACAGCCCTTCCAGTAAGATAGGCGCAGCCTGCTGCCGCCCTGTAAATCCAACGATTCCACACATATGCTTTTCCCTTATTCCTCTCTTTAATTATTTAAAATAGGTAATTGTGAAACTCAATTTTTGCATATTTCCGTTGCGCAACACAGACATATCATCGCCGGGCACGCTTCCGCTGCGCGCGCTCTGCAACGGCACTAAGATGCCAAAATACGGCACCTAAGTGCCGGCGAGCGCACAAGCACCCGGCGTATGATATGGTCTGCATTGCACAACTAGTTATATCTAGTTGTATATGGTTATAGAAAATCGGTAGTCTCTCAATTCCGTCCACGAGGTTTACATAACTCAAAGTTTGAAAATAGTTGTTCCAAAAATGATTTCATTTATGATGTTTTTGGAACAACTATTTTTAAACAAAGAGTTATGTAAGCCGGACTTAACTCTTTCGCAATTAATGGTAATCTTTTTATTATTGTATGTCAAGGCAGGCTTTTCTACCCAAGATCAGCCGCCTTATCTTAAAAATGCACGGTAATTCGATTTTATTGCACCCCGATAAGCATCAGAAACTGATATACGGCAAACGAAACGACCCACGCCAGCAGGCACTGTCCTACCACCACGGTTCCCGCCCATTTTGTCCCCAATTCCCTTTTTACCGCTGCAACTGCAGCCACACAAGGCGTATACAGCAGGCAGAATATCAAAAGTGAAAAAGCGCCTGCCTGTGTCAACAGCCCATAAATGCCTTCCTCCGCAGGAAGAAGCACCGATAAAGTGGAAACCACGCTTTCCTTGGCCATAAATCCGGAAATCAGCGCCGTAGAGATCCTCCAGTCTCCAAATCCCAGCGGGATAAAAAGCGGTTCGATCACACCGGCAAGCAAGGACAATATGCTTTCCTGCGGCTGTTCCGTCATATTAAACCGAAGGTCAAAGGACTGTAAAAACCAAACGATGACCGTCGCCAGAAAGATGATCGTAAATGCCCTCTGCAAGAAGTCCTTTGCCTTTTCCCACAAAAGCTGCATCACATTTTTAACGCCCGGCATACGGTAATTGGGCAATTCCATGACGAACGGCACCGGTTCTCCCCGAAACAGGCTTT
>CAMWKA010000304.1 GCA_947174725.1 uncultured Lachnospiraceae bacterium
ATGAGAAACCGCCTGCGTGGATTTTTCATCGCGTGTTTTATTTCTATTTAAGTCGCAGTAAAGCTGCGACATGGAGGATATTATGAATAAGAAACAGAAAAAAGTTCTCATAAGGATCATTGTGTCTCTGGCTTTAATGATCTCGCTGCAGTTTGTACCATTTGATTTACTGCCATTGGAACAGTCCTATATCAATATCATACAGTTGATCTGCTATATGGTTCCCTATCTGATCATCGGGTATGATATCTTGAAAAAGGCAGTAAAGGGAATTAAAAATAAACAGATATTCGATGAGAATTTTTTGATGGCTGTAGCAACGGTGGGTGCTATTCTACTGGGAGAATATGAAGAAGGCGTAGCGGTTATGTTGTTCTATCAGATCGGAGAGCTTTTCCAGAGCTACGCTGTCGGAAAGAGCCGCCGAAATATCAGTGAGCTGATGGATATCCGACCGGATTATGCCAATATCGAGAGAGAGGGAAAGACAGAGAGGGTTGATCCCGATATAGTAGAGATTGGCTCCGTCATAGTAGTAAAACCGGGAGAAAAAGTTCCTATTGATGGTGTTGTTATTGAGGGAAATTCCACCCTGAATACAAGCGCACTGACTGGGGAAAGTATCCCCAGAGAAGTGAGTGCAGAGGATGAAGTCATCAGTGGATGCATTAATTTAGACGGAGTAATAAAGATACGTACCACTAAGGAATTCGGAGAATCAACGGCTTCCAAGATTCTGGAATTGGTTGAGAACGCAAGTTCCCGGAAATCAAAATCTGAGAATTTTATTAGTAAATTTGCGCGTGTCTATACGCCTGCGGTATGTTATGGTGCACTTGCGCTGGCGATTCTGCCGCCGTTGGTCCGGATGCTGGCTATGGGCTTAGAACCGGCATGGGGAATCTGGGTATACAGAGCTTTGACGTTTCTGGTAATCAGCTGTCCCTGCGCACTGGTAATCAGTATTCCTCTCAGCTTTTTTGCGGGCATCGGCGGTGCTGGAAAACAGGGGATTTTGATCAAGGGTTCTAATTATCTGGAGACGCTTGCCGATACAAAATATGTAGTATTTGATAAGACCGGTACGATGACGCTTGGAGTCTTTGAGGTCAGCGGCATTCATCACAGTGCGCTGGAGAATGAGGAATTGATCGAATATGCAGCTCTGGTAGAAAGCTATTCCACACATCCCATTAGTAAAAGCCTGCAGAAGGCATATGGTAAGGAGATCGACCAGTCTAGGATTAGTCAGGTGGAAGAGATTAGCGGAGAAGGAGTTACCGCATTGGTGGACGGCAAAAAAGTCGCTGCCGGCAATCATCGGCTGATGAAGCGTCTTGGCATAGCATATCAGGAGTGCCACAGCGCAGCCACGATCGTCCATATGGCGGTAGATGGAATGTATATGGGGCATATCGTGATCTCTGATGTGATTAAGCCGCATGCAAAAGAGGCTATAGCTGCTTTAAAGAAAACAGGTGTCCATAAAAATATTATGTTAACCGGAGACAGCGATAAGGTTGCCAGACAGGTTGCTGCGGATCTGGAGATCGATGAAGTAAGAAGTGAATTGTTACCCGGCGACAAAGTTGCGGCAGTAGAAGAGCTGCTTTCTCAGAAAGGAGCAAAAGAAACCCTTGCTTTTGTGGGTGACGGCATCAACGATGCACCTGTATTAGCCAGAGCGGATATTGGCATCGCCATGGGTGCGCTTGGCTCTGATGCGGCGATAGAAGCGGCGGATATCGTATTGATGGATGATGATCCATTAAAGATCGCAAAGGCAATTAAGATCGCAAGAAAGTGTATCCGGATCGTCTATGAAAATATTTATTTTGCCATCGGAATCAAGGTGATCTGTCTGGTTCTTGGGGCTCTGGGCATTGCCAATATGTGGCTGGCGATCTTTGCGGACGTTGGCGTCATGGTACTGGCGGTGATCAATGCCATACGGGCATTATTTGTGGCGAAACTGTAGCATAGATCTATATTGTATAATTTAAGTAGGCGTTTGTGAAACAATTATTTTATTATTCTTCGTTCCACAATTCTGCCTATGAGGTTTACATAACTCGAAGCTTGAAAATAGTTGTTCCAAAAATGATTTCATTTATGATTTTAGAACATCTATGTTAAAACATAGATGTTCGGAAAACTATTTTCAAACATAGAGTTATGTGAACCGGACTTAACTATTTTGCAATTACCTTGTATAATATAAGTATTGAGAGGAAATATTATCATGCACATTCACGAAGATATTGAATTATGTGAAAATCAAGAGATTCATACGGAGCTGCTAAAACGGGTCAACGATACTTTGCCGGAGGAAAATCAGCTCTATGACCTTGCAGAGCTGTTTAAGACCTTTGGGGACTCTACAAGGATACGGATCTTATTTGTATTATTTGAGGCTGAGGTATGCGTATGTGATATTGCGGAAGCCCTTCATATGACGCAGTCCGCAATTTCCCACCAGCTTCGGATCCTGAAACAAAGCAAACTGATCAAAAGCAGACGGGAAGGAAAATCTATTTTTTATTCTTTGGCGGATGATCATGTCAAAACAATTATCGCTCAGGGCATGGATCATATTCTGGAAGATAAATAATAATTGATCGGGAGTGAAGATAATCTCCTCTATACAACTATTCGCAAAAGGAAAGTTTTGCGAATAGTTGTAAAAGAAAAATGTAGCTATTATAAATGTAGATATTATATTAAGATTTTCTAAGTGACATAAGAATC
>CAMWKA010000305.1 GCA_947174725.1 uncultured Lachnospiraceae bacterium
ATATAACACTCTCCCCCCATTCCATCAATAATGCCGCGCTGCCGGTTACATAGGGAGCGGCAAATGAGGTTCCTGTAAATCCACCATAACCACCGCCTGTTACCGCTGCCAGAACATTGACTCCCGGCGCGGCAATTTCCGGCTTGATCATGGAATTAATAAACTGGGCGGACGCAGTTTCTCCGACTGAGGCAGTATAGCCCCTGCCGGAAAATGGCGCATATGATTGATAGACCGGATCATAGGCGCCGACCGTGATCATCCTGCTTGCAGTAGATGGAATCGTCAGCGTTCCGATGGGTTCCGCCTGAAAAAATCCCGTATCCGCACTTCTTGCGGAATAGGATGGCAGATAAAGATTGACTGCCCCGTTTTTTATTTTCTCCCCTGTAATCTCCAGATTCCAGATCCCGGTAGGCAGATATCCTTCCTCAGCAATCAAATCAAAATAATATTCCTGTACATCACTATAGGGAAGAGGCGCGCCAAGATAGACCAGCACCGTGATCCCGGCGATATTGATCCGCTGTGTCCCAACCTGATCCATAGGCACCTCTCTGCGTTCCCCGTTCGGCGCGACCAACACAATCCGGAAAACATCCACATAGCTTTTCCAAAGCTGAAGATTCAGGGATGGCTCATAATTACCGACTGACCAGGAGATTTGTTTCTTCTCTTCCGTTATAGTGCCCGCAAAATGACCATTGGATGCCGCCTCATTGCCGCTTCCAACGCTGATGACATTTCTGCCGGCTTCCGATACATTATCCATAAAACGTTCCAAAAGACTTGTTCCAAGATGATTGCCATAAACATTGCCAAAACTTAAATTGACCGCCAACGGTTTATTCTCCCGTTCCGCATAGCGGACCATAAATGTCATCGCGCGCATCAACTCCGTGGTTTTGGGAAACGAATCCGGCAGCGGCACACCGAGCTTGACGATCAGCAGATCACTCGCCGGAGCAACACCAATACCGCTTCCGGCAGCAATGGATGCCACCGCCGTCCCATGTCCACTGGTATCCCTGCTCATCTGCGTGCCTTCCGCCAGCGACTCATTCAACATTTCTCTGGTAAATAACACCCCTCTTGCGAATCCTTCCGGCGGCAGCCACCCTTTTTCCGCATCCGGCTGCAACGTCTGATCCCAAAGTGCCAAGATCCTGCTTTTTCCATCCGCAGTCAAAAATTCACTGTTATGATAGTCGATCCCGCTATCCGCAACTCCTACCAGCACACCATTACCCACAAGATTCATTCCTGCGCTTCGCGTCCCCACCACATATGCGCCTGGGAATGTCCCCGACGCGTTCGGCGGATTACCCACTACGCCTACCCCTGTGAGACAGATATCATTCCGACCGTCTACCTGCTGGAAATATAGCCGTTTCGGAACTTCTATATATTCCACTTCCTCCAGTCTGGAAAATGCCTGGATCAACCGTTCCGGAATGGTCACGATGGCATAGCCGGCCAGCAGTTCCTCTATGACGATCTCCTCTGATGCCGCCTGCCGCAGATTTCCATGATATTTTACGATCAGCTCCCACTGCCTGCTCACTGCATCATAACCGGTCTCCAGATTCCGGGAGCGGTTTCTTTCTTCCGGCGTTGCCTGCAGACTCAGATTTAAAAGATTTTCCAGCTTTTGATTATCCTCTTCCATACGCTGTATGTCCATATCTTTCCCGCCTGTCATAACTTGATTCCTCTAAATTCTATGCCCGAATCCCTGTCTTCTAATACTTATTAATCATTTTCTGTTGTTCCTTTTTATATCCCGCAGTTCTATCCTTCCTTGCTTTCCCTTCACTTTCTTTGACATCTTACTGCACCTAATGGTAAAATAACAATAGTACACGGAAATGAGGATTCCCCACAATATGAACAATTTCGCTGAAGAAACCAATATGGATTATCCGGTTGGTGTGTATTATGTAGAATTAAATAACATGTTTATGAACGTCACCCCATGGCACTGGCATCCGGAACTGGAAATCAGCTTTGTCCGCTCCGGTACGGCAGTATTTGGAATTGGCGAAAAACAGATTGCGGTAGAAGCCGGTTCCGCCATCCTGATCAATGGCGGACATCTCCATTCTATCACAGAAAAAAAAGAGACCGGTTCCTCCAATCCCTGTGTCATCTTATCCATTTTATTTCATCCGAATTACCTTTTTGATTCCATGGACTCTTTCCTTGCCGCCAAATACGGAACGCCGATCATTAAAGATCCGGAATTTCGTTATGCGCTGTTTACGCCTGATGACAGCTGGGGGAAGCGTGGCATTGAATGTATCAACGCAATCCTGACAGCAAATCTGAACCAATCCTACGGTCATGAGCTGGTCACCAAAAGCCATTTATGCAGCTTCTGGATACAGCTTCTCGAAAAGGCGGATATTTTTCGGCAGAATACAGTTTCCTTTTCCCTGTCGGTCATGGATGAGGAACGCATCAAAGACGCCATCACGTTCATTCAGGAGCATTATGCCGGACAGATCACCTTAAAGGATATCGCGGACAGTATTCACGTCAGCAAGAGCGAATGTTGCAGATGTTTTAAACGCGCCATGCAACTCTCGCCATTTGACTATCTGCTGATGTACCGGATCTACGCGTCCGCCCTGCAAATGCAGCATGGCGGCAAAAAAGCAGAATCTATTGCTTCTTTAGCCGCCAGCGTCGGTTTCAATAATACCAGTTATTATAACAAGATTTTTAAAAAATATCTTTCCTGTAC
>CAMWKA010000306.1 GCA_947174725.1 uncultured Lachnospiraceae bacterium
CTTATTACATAACAATTACTTACTTGTTATTGATCGCCGCCTGTGCTGCAGCAAGTCTTGCAATCGGCACTCTGAACGGTGAACAGGATACATAATCCAGACCGATCTTATGACAGAACTCTACGGATGTAGGATCTCCGCCATGCTCTCCACAGATACCAAAATGCAGCTTGGAATTTACAGGACGGCCAAGGTTGATCGCCATCTCCATCAGCTTGCCGACACCGCTCTGGTCAAGTCTTGAGAACGGATCGTTTTCAAAGATCTTCGCGTTGTAGTAAGCTTCAAGGAACTTGCCGGAATCATCACGGGAGAATCCATAAGTCATCTGGGTCAGGTCATTGGTTCCAAAGCAGAAGAAATCAGCTCCCTTAGCGATCTCATCCGCCGTAAGCGCGGCTCTCGGAATCTCGATCATAGTTCCTACTTCGTAAGCAATATCGCTTCCTGCCTTTGCGATCTCTTCATCAGCAACTTCAACAACCGTCTTCTTTACATAAAGGAATTCCTTGTTATCACCGATCAACGGAATCATGATTTCCGGCTTAACATTCCAATCCGGATGTTTCTTCTTTACGCTGATTGCAGCGCGGATCACTGCTGTTGTCTGCATCTTAGCAATTTCCGGATAGGTAACCGCAAGACGTACGCCACGGTGTCCCATCATCGGATTAAACTCATGCAGGGAGCTGGTTACTGCTTTGATCTCATCTACTGTCTTATGCTTTGCTTCTGCAAGATTCTCGATATCCTTTTCCTCGGTAGGAACAAATTCATGCAGTGGCGGATCCAGGAAACGGATCGTTACCGGGTTACCTTCCAAAGCTTCATACAAGGCTTCAAAATCAGCCTGCTGCATCGGAAGAATCTTAGCCAGTGCAGCCTCCCTCTCTTCTACGGTATCGGAACAGATCATCTCACGGAATGCTTCGATACGGCTCTCCTCAAAGAACATATGCTCTGTACGGCAGAGACCGATACCCTCTGCACCAAGTTCTCTTGCTTTTTTTGCATCCCTTGGCGTATCTGCATTGGTTCTTACTTTCAGACGTCTGAACTCGTCCGCCCATGCCATGATGCGTCCGAACTCACCGCCGATGGTTGCATCAACCGTTGCAATGATACCATCGTAAATCTTACCAGTGGAACCATCGATGGAAATACAGTCTCCTTCATGATATTCCTTACCGGCAAGCGTAAATTTCTTATTCTCTTCATCCATATTGATCTGGGAGCAGCCGGATACACAACAGGTACCCATACCTCTTGCTACAACGGCTGCATGACTGGTCATACCGCCACGGACAGTAAGAATACCCTGAGAAGCCTTCATACCCTCAATGTCCTCCGGTGAAGTCTCAAGTCTTACTAATACGACTTTCTCACCTTTTGCATGCCATGTCTTTGCATCCTCTGCGGTGAATACGATCTTGCCGCAGGCAGCGCCCGGTGAAGCAGCCAGAGCAGTGGCAATCGGCGTTGCTTCCTTTAATGCTTTCTGGTCAAACTGAGGATGAAGCAGCGTATCTAAGTTTCTCGGCTCGATCATCAACACTGCCTTCTCCGGTGTGATCATTCCTTCATCTACAAGGTCGCAAGCGATCTTAAGGGCAGCCTGCGCTGTTCTCTTACCATTACGTGTCTGCAGCATATAAAGCTTCTTGTCTTCAATCGTAAACTCCATGTCCTGCATATCACGGTAATGATCTTCCAGCTTATTGCAGATATCAACAAACTGCTGATATACTTCCGGCATTACTTCTTTGAGCTGGTCGATCTTCTGCGGTGTCCGCACACCTGCAACAACATCCTCGCCCTGTGCGTTCATTAAGAATTCACCCATCAGATGTTTCTCTCCGGTTGCGGGATCACGTGTAAATGCTACACCGGTACCGGATGTCTCGCCCATATTTCCAAATGCCATCATCTGTACGTTAACAGCGGTTCCCCAGGAATAAGGGATATCATTGTCGCGGCGATATACATTGGCTCTGGGGTTGTCCCAAGAACGGAATACCGCTTTGATTGCTTCCATCAGCTGTTCCTTCGGATCGGTAGGAAAATCACTTCCGATCTTCTCTTTATATTCAGCCTTAAACTGATTTGCCAGTTCTTTCAGATCATCAGCTGTCAGTTCAACGTCCTGCGTAACGCCCTTTTTCTCTTTCATCTGATCGATCAGTTCTTCAAAATACTTCTTTCCAACTTCCATTACAACATCGGAGAACATCTGGATAAATCTACGGTAGCAGTCCCATGCCCAGCGTGGATTGCCGGACTTTGCTGAAAGAACCTCTACAACTTCTTCGTTTAAACCTAAGTTCAAAATTGTATCCATCATACCCGGCATAGATGCCCTTGCGCCGGAACGAACAGACACCAGCAATGGATTCTCCTTATCGCCAAACTTCTTTCCTGTGATCTCTTCCATCTTTACGATGTATTCCATGATCTGCTGCTGGATCTCATCGTTGATCTTTCTTCCGTCCTCGTAATACTGCGTACAAGCTTCTGTCGTAATCGTGAAGCCCTGAGGTACCGGAAGTCCAAGATTGGTCATTTCCGCAAGATTAGCGCCTTTGCCGCCAAGCAGCTCACGCATCTTTGCATCGCCTTCGCTAAATAAATAAACCCATTTTTTTGCCATGCTCTTGTCTCCCTCTATACATTTTATTGTCGTACAAGCCGACATTAGTATAATTTTACCACAATATTTTATAAAATGCACTAGAAG
>CAMWKA010000307.1 GCA_947174725.1 uncultured Lachnospiraceae bacterium
GCAATAACCCGCCATCGAATCCACCGTCAGGTGGCAACAATAACCCGCCATCACCCCCGCCATCAGGCGACAACAACCCGCCATCACCTCCGCCATCCGGTGGCGGCAATAATCCTGGACCGAATCCACCATCTGGTGAGAGCAATGACTCAACCACACAGTCGGATACGGATTCAGCAACGACCAATATGGTAGATACTACTGGAGCAAGCGCTGGTCGGGATACGTCAACACTCTCAAATATGACTTCTGCGCAGACTGGTGAGAGGAAGTTGCCTTGGGCGGTATTTGGCGGCAGTATGTCGATGATCTTTATCGCAGGCACTGTATATGTCTTTAAGAAAAAGGAAAAGATAGAAGAATAAAAACAAGATAATAAAATGCAATGAAGGAAAGAGTAGATATCCTGTAAACTTTACAGAGAATGTCGGAAAGCATTACAGATATGCTTTTGCTGAGACCGGCAGAGGAAAGGGATATTGAACATGGCTCCTGAGCGGCGCACCGAGCTGGTAACAGTCAGGCTGCGATGGGATTCGCCCATTATAGCGGCTGGGTTTCCCGATATAAGGTTAAGGGGAACCTGATAAGGTGGTTTTCGTGAGGAAATCATGAATAGAAGTGGTAACACGGACATAAGGTTCGTCTTCTGTAGCAGGAAGGCGAACCTTTTTTATCTGAAAAACAAGATCAAAGAAAGGAAAAGATACGATTATGTCAAACAAAGGAAAGTATTACATTACAACAGCGATTGCCTACACTTCCGGCAAGCCGCACATCGGCAACAGCTATGAGATCGTGCTTGCAGACGCAATTGCAAGGTATAAGAGAAAGGACGGCTATGACGTATGGTTCCAGACCGGAACGGACGAGCACGGTCAGAAGATCGAGGAGAAAGCAGCTGCAGCAGGTGTTACGCCCAAGGAATTTGTTGATCAGGTATCGGGAACCATCAAGGAGCTTTGGAACCTGATGGATACCTCTTATGATCATTTTATCCGTACCACGGATGATTATCATGAAAAACAGGTGCAGAAGATTTTCAAAAAATTCTACGATCAGGGTGACATATACAAAGGCGCTTATGAGGGATTATATTGTACGCCCTGTGAATCTTTCTGGACAGAGTCCCAGCTGGTTGACGGCAAATGTCCCGATTGCGGACGGGAGGTAATCCCTGCCAAAGAGGAAGCATATTTCTTTAAGATGAGTAAATATGCAGACCGCCTCATTGAGCATATTAACACTCATCCGGAATTTATCCAGCCGGTATCCAGAAAGAATGAGATGATGAACAACTTCCTGCTGCCGGGCTTACAGGATCTTTGTGTATCCCGTACATCCTTTAAGTGGGGCATTCCGGTAGATTTTGATGATAAGCATGTGGTTTATGTATGGCTGGACGCATTAACGAACTATATCACCGGGATCGGTTATGATACGGATGGCGGCAGTAGTGAGCAATATAAGAAGCTGTGGCCTGCCGACCTGCATCTGATCGGTAAGGATATTATCCGTTTCCATACCATTTACTGGCCGATCTTCCTGATGGCAATGGGTGAGGAACTGCCGAAGCAGGTCTTTGGTCATCCGTGGCTGCTGCAGGGTGACGGCAAGATGAGTAAGTCCAAGGGAAATGTGATCTACGCAGATGATCTGGTATCTTTCTTTGGGGTAGACGCCGTTCGTTATTTTGTACTTCATGAGATGCCTTTTGAGAATGACGGTACGATTTCATGGGAACTGATCATCGAAAGGATCAATTCGGATCTTGCCAATACCCTTGGTAATCTGGTAAACAGAACCATTTCCATGAGCAATAAGTATTTTGGCGGCATTGTGGAAAACAAAGGCGTAGAAGACGTGATGGATGCGGACTTAAAGGCCGTGGTGTCGGAAGCATACCGGAAAGTAGAAGAAAAAATGGACTCGCTTCGCGTCGCTGACGCCCTGACGGAGATTTTTGCCGTATTTAAACGTTGTAATAAATATATTGATGAGACGGAGCCATGGGTACTTGCAAAGGACGACAGTAAAAAAGACCGTCTGGCAACCGTGCTGTACAATTTAGCTGAGGGTATTCTCACCGGGGCGTCCCTGCTGGAGCCGTTTATGCCTGCGACAGCAAAGAAGATCGCAGAGCAGTTCAATACTTCTTTGGCTGCATTTGACGAGCTGGGAAGCTTCGGGCATTATGCAAGCGGTACGAAAGTGGTGGAGAAACCGGAGATTTTATTTGCACGATTGGACGCAAAGGAAGTAGTGGAGAAAGTTGACGCTATGTTCGCGGAGCGTAAGGCGGCGGAGGACACCGCATCCGGAAACGGGGCAGTCGGCGATGCTGGGGACGGCGCGTCTGCAGGACAGGAGATCACCGTGGAATTAAAAGAGGAAATTTCTTATGAAGATTTTGACAAGATGCAGTTCGTGGTCGGTGAGATCATTAAGTGTGAGGAAGTGCCGAAGTCTAAAAAACTGCTCTGCTCACAGGTCAAGGTCGGAAGTCAGGTGAAGCAGATCGTATCTGGCATCAAGCAGTATTACAGCGTGGAAGAAATGGTCGGCAAGAAAGTCATGGTGCTTCTGAACTTAAAACCTGCGAAGCTGGCTGGCGTGCTTTCGGAAGGTATGCTCTTATGCGCGGAGGATCAGAACGGCAATCTTGCATTGATGACGCCGGAGAAAGAGATGCCGGCAGGAGCGGAAATATGCTGATATTTAAGGA
>CAMWKA010000308.1 GCA_947174725.1 uncultured Lachnospiraceae bacterium
TCTCTCCTCTATGACTCCGCTCTGCCAAGCCTCTCACCGGTGCAGGGAATACCGTCTTGCAGGCATTTTCTAACTCCGGTAGTCCGCATTGATCTTCACATAATCGTAAGTCAGATCGCAGCCCCATGCCGTCGCGGAAGCATCCCCTTCGTGCATATCAACGACCACGGTCACCTCCGGCTCCGACAAAATCTTCGTCGCTTCCTCCTCGCTGTAATCCACCGCAATGCCGCCCTGAAATACCAGTATCTTTCCCGCACTGCTGATAAAATACAGATCCACCTTCTCCGGCCGGAAATCTACGCCGGAATATCCCAGCGCGCACATAATCCTTCCGGCATTGGCGTCATGACCATAGATCATCGCCTTTACCAGACTGGAGCAGACAACTGATTTCGCAAGTATCTTTGCATCCGCCTTTGTCTTTGCCTTCTGAACCGTTACTTCCAATAACGCGGTGGCGCCTTCGCCATCTCCTGCCATCTGCTTTGCCAGATATTCACAGATCCGGTACAGCGCTTCTTTGATCGTCTGATAATCCTCATCCTCTGTAGTGATCTCCTGATTGCCCGCCATACCATTGGCAAGCACCACCAATGTATCATTGGTCGAAGTATCACCGTCCACCGAGATCATATTAAAGGTATCCTGCACTACTTCCGAAAGCGCCCTTTGCAGCAATGTCTTTGAGATGGCAGCATCCGTTGTGATAAATCCAAGCATGGTACACATATCCGGATGTATCATGCCGGACCCCTTACACATACCGCCTATGGTAACCGTACCACTGCTCAATGTAACCGTCATGGCGGTTTCCTTCTTATGGGTATCCGTCGTCATGATCGCTTGCGCTGCTTTTGTACCGGCTTCTTCCGATATGTCCTTTCTTTTCAACAGCTCCTTTGTCCCTTGGACGATCCGATCGACCGGGATCTGCATGCCGATGACGCCTGTCGACGCCACCAGTATATTCTCTGCGCTGTCTCCTGTCACTTCCGCCGCCGCCTTAGCCGTCGCGCGGCAGAGTTCCATTCCTTCTTCTCCGGTACACGCATTGGCGATTCCCGAATTAATGATTACAGCTTTCACATAATCCGCTTTTTCCACAACCTGCTGATCCCAGACAACAGGAGCAGCCTTTACTACATTAGACGTAAATACACCTGCTGCCGTACAGGGCTGTTCGCTGTAAATAAGCGCCATATCCTCTCTATCCCGGTATTTGATCCCCGCCGCATAAGATGCCGCAGCAAACCCTTTCGGACTTGTGATACCCCCGGAAATTGCAACGATCCTGTCCATCATTTCAAACTAATAACCATGCCTTTCCATAGCCTGCGATTTGGGCCGCAGGCACAATAATTGCAAAACGAATAAATTCGTTTATGAAAAATCTTTGATTTTTCAATCTAATCCTCCATGTCAGAGCCTCAAATATTGTTATTTGTTAAATGCCGTAATATTCGCTTCATTTAACGTAAAATCATAGTAATTGAGATCCTCTCTTTTGGTCCAGCCGATACTGTTCCAGAACGCGTTACCGATATCATTTTTCGTGAACGCGATCAATGATACCTTATTGATATGCTCCTTCTTCAGCTCATTCATGGCATAAACCGCCATAGCTTTACCAATTCCCCGCCGCCTGTACTGATCCGCGACACAGACATGATAAAAACATCCCCGCCTTCCATCATGTCCGCACAGGATACTGCCGACGATCTTTCCATCCTCTATCGCCACCACACTTGTGGTAGGATTTCTTTTTAAAAACATCTCGATTCCTTCTTTGGAATCATCCACACTGCGGATCCCAAACCCCTTAATGGTCATCCACAGGTCATGAACATCCTGATAATCATCTATCGTCATTGCCCTGATCATTACATGTACTCTCCAATGCTTCCCGATTTTATCCAAATATCCTCTGACCCATTTTAACACACTTTATCAATTAGGGGAACAAAAAGCGGGAATTACTTTTCCTCCGTCTTTTTCATTTTTGCGTCCGTTTCCAGTAAGAAGGACGCCATCATTTCTTCCATAACATTACAGATCTTGCGTTTGTTTTTCACACACATACCGCAGAAATCATCATAAAGGACGTTGGAGACCCTGAAAACGCAGATGATCCTGTCAATGTGAATAGGCATCCTTAAATTGACATCATACCGCTTCTGGATCTCGTCATAGTCATCCCCAAGCAGCGGATTAAAGTATTTATCCTGCCGTCCATATTCAATATAGCAGGAAAAGAGATATTCCATCAGTTCACTTTTATTGACCTTTAATTCCTTGCAGCGCTGCGCAAACCTTGTATGTATCTCTGTAGAAAGCCGGTTATACTTCGACACCCTCAATACTCCAAGATTGTTATTAGAGATCAAATACGCCGCGATCATTTCCTCCAATACATCGCAAATTCTCTGATTATTTTTTTTGCACTGCTCATTAAATTCTTCATACAAACGATCAAAGATACGAAAAGCATATACCTGACGCTCGATATGTGTGGAATCCGTAAGATCCACACCATAGTTAGACCGAATGATGATATGATCCCTTCTGGTCAGAAAATGCACTCCGCCGGGCGTCTTGTCGCAGCTCTTTAAGTAATCTTTCACAAAATGCTCCAAAAGATCACTTTTATTAATATTTTCCTGTTGGCAGTAATCAACCAACTGCTTGTGCAGAGCTACAGACAGCCTGATGTTTTTGGA
>CAMWKA010000309.1 GCA_947174725.1 uncultured Lachnospiraceae bacterium
GCGAGCAGGTCATTCCCCTACTCGATTGGTACTTGTTGTGCGTTAGTCCGGATTGGAGAATGGAACGCCTTCCGGAGCAAATGCAAATTTGGTTGTAAACTTAACTACATCAAACGTATTCGGATGCGGGATCTCGATAGGCGGAATGGGAATGACCTGATAGTTGGCAAAATCAGGGTATTCGTCGATGTCCGCCATATATGTAATGAAGGGATACTGACGTCCATGCAGGATCAGACACTCGCCCTTTTCTTTGTTGAACCGCTGCAGCTCCGTGACGGAAATCAACTTACGTTTCTCTGCGCCGCCCGGTCCCCATGCATCGATCTCCCCGCACAGGAAGCTGATTTCATTTAAGAGGTCGCGTTCACGGGAAGTCAGGAAGATCCAGTTATCGCAGTTACCTTTGATGGTGTCGGCGTCTTCGCCATATCGTCCTTTTAACTGATGGATACTCTGTGCTACCAGATAGAATCTCATGTTTCGGCTTCGGGCAGCGGAAATCATGGACGGCATATCCGGTATCTTCGGGATGTTACAGAACTCATCCAAAACAAAGTTTACCCGGATGGGCAGGGCAAGTTTTGCCTGACGCTGCGCTTCGCCAATCAGGATTTCATATACCTGTTTGATAAACATGGTTACCAGGAAGTGACAGGTTGTTTTTTCATCAGGTACGATAATATATACAGCAGTCTTTTCATGACCAAACATACGGATATCAAAGGTATTGGAACAGAGCATATCGGTCAGACGCTTATTCATATTGAAGATGTTGACCATACCATAAAGCACTGTCATAATAGAGGAAACTGTCTTTTCATTCTCGCCAAGAAGCGTTCCTTTGAACAGCATACCGATGGTATTCTGGTTGTTCATCTTACCGGACAGAGTCTTTAAAGATTCCAGACTGGATTGGGAACAGAGAGCTGTCAGGCTTCGTAAGTTTACGGCATTTTCTGCTGCCGCCGCTTCAAATAACAGGTACATATTTGCAGTCAGAAGACCTTCCGCCATCATCGGATAGAGCAGGTCGGAGGAATTCTCCTTCTGCGGTGCGGACAAGGTTGCCGCAAGGTCATTGACAAGGTTGTTGGCTTCATCACGACGACCGGTGCGGTAATACTCATAAGGAAGTGAGAGAGGATCCCACATATCGCCGTAGCCGATGTCTCGGAAGTTCAGAACAACGACCTTATATCCATGCTCCTTTGCAAATCCTGCAGTACGTACATATAACTCAGCTTTCGGGTCAGTAACAACGAAGGATTCACCGGCACGGATAAACATATTGATGGTCGGCATACAGAACAGACGGGTCTTTTTGGAACCGGTAGCACCGAAGATCAAGGTATGGGTATCGCGTCCATCCAGATATGCAGTATGTCCGTCTGACATAACAGGAATACCGCCTGTAGGATATACCGGCGCGGAAAGATCGACTTTGGTAGCGGAACGCTGCATTTCCTCTACGCTAGCCCATCTGGTCTGACCGGTGTTGCTTTTATAACGTGTATTTTTAATCTGATTACTACTGCTCATTGATCAAATCCTCCTTACTGAATGTTGTATTGTGCGGTAAATACCCGCGTATTATTCTGAATCAGTTCTGATACATACATACCGTCAGGAGCGAATGCGCTGATCATTCCCTTGGTAACGATCCCGTCATAGGGAGGAGTGGAAGTATATACAGAATAAACAATATCAGCGGCCAGACGGTCTAACATCTGGTAGCCGGCAAAATACTGATCTTCACGAAGCTTATTTACCGTTGCGATGACCATTGCTTCCGCTTCCGGATCAAGATTTAAGCCGTATTCCTGAATATCATTTTTTATGTAAGCGCCGAGTTCTTCAGAATCCGGAAGAGACATCTCGATGACTTCGATCCGGAAGAACAGAACCAGGATCTTCATCAGCTGCTCCACCGCTTCGGGATCATAGTTATGGATATTGAAGATGAACATGATATCATTATCCATGGTAGCAAGGAATTTTAACAGGTTGATAAAATTCTCTTCATGGAAATGTCCGACCCATTCTCCCAATTCTATAGACAAAAGACCTTTGTATTCACTTCTGAAGCCCGCCGCGTCACGGATCTTCTCCGCGAGTTTCTGAATCTCGTGGAAGTTGGTCTTGTCAGGAACATATTCGAGATAGTATTCAAAATATTTGACATTGCCGTAAAACTCCACCATATTATCTGCTTCGTCAAGATAATTCGTAAGAAGTGAAAGTAATCCAGTCTTATCAATACCGTTATCTGAGATCCAGACAAGATCAGGAAGAACCAGGGACTGTTTTGCCTGATAACGGGTGATATTCTCGCTAAAACGTTCCCAGCGTTCAATGACTTCCTTAAAGCCGGAGAGACCTTTTAGCGACATGATCTGGTCATAGTACATGTTTTCTGCCATTCGTTGTTACCCACCTTTCATTTTTTGCTGATTGATTTAGTAAATTGCACATCATCCTGCAATGTGTGAATTAAAAAATACCCTCTGAAGATAATTATATCAGATATGCCCACCTTTGACCATAGAGAAATCAAGATAATTCAAAATAAATGAAGACAATAAAAAACCTGACTGTATAGTCAGGTTTTTAAGCGTGCGCGACAGGATTCGAACCCACGACCTTCTGGTCCGTAGCCAGACGCTCTATCCAGCTGAGCTACGCGCACATGGACTTTATGTC
>CAMWKA010000310.1 GCA_947174725.1 uncultured Lachnospiraceae bacterium
AAAGAAAGGTTCGTGTAAAATGAAAATAGAAAAAGTGAATGACAATCAGATTCGCTGCACGTTGACCAGAGAAGATCTTGATGAACGGCAGCTCAAGATCAGTGAAATCGCCTACGGCAGCGAAAAAGCAAAGATGCTGTTTAAAGACATGATGCAGCAGGCGCATTTTGAATATGGATTTGAAGCGGAGGATATTCCTTTGATGATCGAGGCTATCCCTATGAATACGGGCTGTATCGTATTTATTATCACAAAGGTAGAGGATCCCGAAGAACTGGATACCCGCTTTTCTAAATTCGCGCCGTCCATTATTGATGACGACGATACCGAATATGAGGAATCCGCGTCCTTTGCCAGCACGATTTCTGACATCTTGGATAACCTTCCGGAAACACCGGAAGAAACTTTTGATTTGTTTAGGAAATTAAGCAGCCGTAAGAAGAACCCTCAGCAGCTTCCTGCCAATGCTCCGGCAGAGCCTAAGGCAGCGGAACCCGCCGGTTATTCTAACCGTCTGTTCTCTTTCCAAAATTTGAATGCTGCCATCAATGCAGCTATCATTTTAAAGGGATATCAGGAAGGCGACAGCATTTTATATAAAAATACTATTAATAACAAATATTATCTCCTTCTTCTTCGGGATTATTATAATACAAAGGATTTTGTAAGAATCTGCAATATCCTGATGGAATATGGCACTCCAGAGCAGAGTACCGCTGCGATGGAAGCATATATGGAAGAGCATTACTCTATCATCATTGCTTATGAAGCGTTACAGTCACTGGCTAAGATTGAAGTATAAGCATATATAAATAGTATCGTTTATGTCTTTTAATGGGTATTTTGACTGATCTGTTAGTACGGTCAGTTAAAATACCCATTCGTATAGGATTCCATATAGTTCGCGCACATAATATGCCGGAAACAGCCATAACGCTGTAGACGCCGGAACGGACGCGGGTTCTAAGTCCAGCTCTCCGGCAATGATAGACGCGCGGTATTCATGGTATTCATTGGTCACGATCGCAACCCTTGTACTAAATCCCTCTTCTTCAATGATTTCCTTACTAAATGCCATATTCTCTCTTGTGGAAGTAGACTTGTCTTCCAGATACAGCCGTTCGGACGATATTCCCTGTTCTGTCAGATAGCGGTACATACATTCCGCCTCGCTGATATCTTCCCCCGGTCCCTGACCTCCGGATAAGATACAGACTGTATCCGGATACGCTTTGAGATATTCCTCCGCTGCCTCCAAACGCTCTAACAGGGACAAACTGGCATATTCACCATATACTCTGCATCCCAATACAATGACGGTTGCCTCCTCCGTCGGTTTACGGTTGGCGGCAATGATGATATTCGTTGTCAGGATGATCACCAGCGCCAAAATAATACAGGCAATCCCCATCAGTATACTTAATACGATCTTCCCCGCCTTTTTCTTCCATAGATTTGACAACACACGGTTACACCATCCCATAAACAAACCATATCCGGCCACCATCCCAAAGACCAGAATCCCGGTTACGGTTCCGATATTCACGATCCTTCCCACGATCACCGGCACCATCAGCCATAAGATCCCCAGACCGCCAATACCCACGAGAAAAAGCCGCAGAATCACTCTTGCGGCTTTCGAGTTGCGAATCTTCTTTTTTTTGCTTGTTTGGTTTCTCTTGTTTTTTGACTTCATAATTTTGCACTAGTAGGAGTACATATAGATCAGTACGAATACGGCAATCACGCCAAGCGCTACCAATCCAACCTTGATCCAGGAGATCGGTGTCTTTCCGTTGACCTTACCGGTCTGTCCATTAACCATAAACTGATATATCTTATCCTTATATTTAAATGCGGAAATCCATACCGGCAGCAACAAATATTTATATGTAATATTATTATGTGAGGTAATCAGTCTGTTTACTCTTGCATGAGATGTATGATAACGTGCACGGATTTTTTCTTTGATCTCGCCCTTCAGCAGCGCATCGATCTTCTGCTTTCCCGTCTCCCATGCATCCTTCATCTTGATCGTATAACGTTCCGCCTTAAAACCTGCCATATATTCCGGTTTGTACTCTACTGTCAGTTTGGTATCATAGGGCTCCAGACCCGTGATGATCGGTCCGCTTTGCTTGGAAGAAGCGCATACCAGCATATCGTCAATAAATCTGGAATGATGACCGTTAGCAGGATGCCACCGGATCTGCGTATGTGTATTTCCTTTGCTATCACGGTAACGGTGTTCCGTACCATATTCACCATAAAAATCGCTCTCTGTCTGGGAATCAAAAGTCCAGTACGGAATATAGATTCCCGTAAACGCATCCGGTTTCGCGCTTTCCTTTGCCAGCTTCGGACAGAAGAATTTTCTGCCGATCCAGTCTTTAAAACGTTTGGAAGCTTCCACAGCGTCAAGCTTAAACGGCACAACACCACCCGGCGCCATGACTTTCTTGCTGTTCGGATCTTCCATAACCTGATTGGAGCCGCAATATGGACATTCACTGGACATATCATTGACATCATAGATCGTTTCCGCGCCACAGGACTTACAGATAACGCTCTTTGTCGCAACACCCCAGTCGCAGGAAGCCTCTTCCTCCGCAGCATAAAAGTCCAGCTCCTCTGCTACGAATTGCTGGTCATTCACCTTGATTTCTTCTTTATGCTCGCAATAAGGGCAGTAAAGC
>CAMWKA010000311.1 GCA_947174725.1 uncultured Lachnospiraceae bacterium
ATACAAAAACAATAATAATAGAAATCGTTTTAACAAATAAAAAGTAATAGTTACGTCACACGACAAGTATGTCATTAAAAAACAAGATATCATTGGCGATCTGCCAATCAATCCCAGACATTAGAAAAATATGCATTGAAATGAGAATATCGTATATTGGATCAAAAATCAACCATTTTCACGAAAGTTCCCTAAAGTGCCATATCTTTTTGTATTCGGGTCTCTGCTAATCTGCCTTACTTCTTCCATAGCATCTAACACTCACAGCGTCTTAAGCCTATCCGCCAATTCCCCAAACTGCTCCAGCGTCAGCGTTTCTCCCCGGATGGTTTCGCTCAGATCCATTTGTCTCAGGACTTCTATGACCGTCTCCCTCGTCAGATGCAGTCCGCTGTCATTGCTCAGACCATTGGCAAGCGTCTTGCGCCGCTGGTTAAATGACGCTCTGATCAGCCGGAACATATACTCCGGGTCAGATACCCTGATGGGCGGTTCCGGATACAGCGTCAGGCGGATGACCGCACTGGCCACCTTCGGGCGCGGCATAAAACATTCCGGGGGCACGCTTACCATAACCTCCGGCTTTGCGTAATACTGGACCGCAAGGGACAGCGCCCCGTAATCCTTCGTTCCCGGACCAACCTGCATCCGTTCTGCAACTTCCTTTTGCACCATGATCGTAATATTGTCCAGAGGGATTTTCTTTTTCAGAAGATTCATAATGATCGGCGTCGTAATATAATAAGGCAGGTTTGCAACCACCTTAAAGGATTTATATTTCTGTCTGTCGGCAAGATGCTCCTCCACCAGCTGATGCAGATCGACCTTCAGGATATCCTGATGAATGATCGTCACATTATCATAGGCACCAAGCGTATCCTTTAAGATGGGGATCAGATCGCCGTCGATCTCCACCACGATCACTTTTCCTGCACGCTCGGCAAGATACTGTGTCATCGTGCCGATACCGGGACCGATCTCCAGAACACAGTCCTCCTTTGTAAGTTCTGCGCAATCCACGATCTTTTCCAGCATATTCATATCCACGAGAAAATTCTGTCCATACTTTTTCCGGAACATAAAATCATATTTATTTAATACTGCTGCCGTTGCCGTCGGCGTTCCAAGATTTGCCATATTGGTTCTCATTCCTCCATAACCTGCGAATTTTAATGCGCTTTAGCACTATGCCGCGGGTATTATATCTGCAAAACGAATAAATAGAAATTATTTCGTAATTCCAAATAGCCTATGGGTATTCTCCCATGCCATTTCTTCCACCTGCGCAGGCTCCATCCCCTTGATCCTTGCGATCTCCCCGATGATATAAGGAATCATCAGCGAGGAATTCCTCGTTCCCCGATGGGGCTCCGGCGCCAGATACGGACAATCCGTCTCCAACAGAATCCTGTCCATCGGGATAGCTTCAACCGCCTCTTTCAGTTTCTTTGCGTTTTTAAAGGTAACTACTCCGCCGATCCCTATGTAATATCCCATTTTTATATATTCTGCTGCCGTCTCCTTCGTATAGGAAAAGCAATGGATCACACCGGTCACATTCTTTCGTTCCCTTAGGATATCCAGCGTATCCTGACAGGCGTCTCTGGAATGGATGATGACCGGCAGCTTCATTTCCTCCGCCAGATCCAGCTGCAGATGAAACCATTTCTTCTGGACGTCCACTTCCGGTTCTTCATAATAATAGTCCAGCCCGATCTCTCCGATCGCCACGATACCCTTCTGGGATGCCGCTGTCTTAAGATAGGCAAAATCTTTCTCTGTCAGATGTTCTGTTTCCGATGGATGGATACCCACTGCCCCGTAAAAATCAGGAAAAGGGTTCCCCTGATATTTTTTTACATATTCCAACACATCCTTGATCGACGCCAGATCCGAACCCACATTCATTACCTTCCTGATCCCTTGCTCATACAGGGACGCAAGCAGTTCCTCCCGATCCTCGTCAAATCTCGCATCATCGTAATGTGCATGACTGTCAAATATCATTTGTTAATCCTGCCTTTCCTCTTCCTTTAGTTATATTAATTATACCATAAGTTCGCAGTGCTAAGCTCGATTCCGCTTTGCTTCATCTCGCTCACGGGCTTCGCCCTATGCTCACTCGTGAAATCATATGCCGCCTGTAAGCAAGCTTCCAGCGGCATATGATTTCACTCACTCGCGCACTGCTCATTGCTTACGTGGATATTATACCATATCTTCCATCTATCATCCGTTTTATTTTTCATTTACACAGTCATCAAATTCCTTTAAGGTATCTGTTACAAAGGAACGGATATTTTTCACACATTCATCAATACATTCCATACAATCAAGCGCCTTTTCCTCTGTTTCTTCCGCCTCTAATCCGGATTGTAACACGCTCATCATACCGTGTAGCGCATTTAATTGCTGCAAAACAGTGTCCATACCGTCCTTTAAAATGATTGTCTCTCTATTTTCTATCATATCTGACTCATCCTTTCCAGCATTATTATCTTTGATCTCTGCGGTTCTTTTAATACTTGTATCTTTTTTCCCTACATTTTACCCTTACAGATCCCAGACATCATTTCATTTATACCAAATAAATATGTTTAGAATGAACATAGCTGTACATACTATATTTTATTAAATATTGAAAAATAAATATCCTTGTTACCGAAACATTCCCATATATGCAGATAA
>CAMWKA010000312.1 GCA_947174725.1 uncultured Lachnospiraceae bacterium
AGCTTATTTTTCAATCTAAACCCTCCCTTTTCAATCTATAGGCTATCTGATCCAGCCTTCTATCATAGATACGAACGGGAGGGTTCCATTTTATGGTATTTTATTATTTTTTTAAATTAATTTTATCCCTTTCCGGAAAATGTTCCCACTGCTTAAAATTTGAAGCACAATGCATATTCTTATATATGATTACCAAATTTGCACTCACCTGGTAATTCTTCAAACTGGAATTTAACAATAAGATTGTAAAAAACAGAATCAATCTAACCAAACACAATCAACGATGTCAAGGCCAACTTTAACAAATTTTTCATCTATAAAAACAGCAGCCCAACCGTGTTCTTCTTCCCATGGACAATTAAGCAGCAATATAACACATAGAGGAATATTTTTCGATTCATACAAGGGATTTCCTGTTTTGCTTCTGGCATATACTGCGTCTTCCAAAGCATAAAGCGTAACATCTGTGCCTGTGTATTTTACAAGGTCTGCAGGAGAGCTAATTTCCGGCCAATATTCTTTACTTTCTTCCTCGTCATCAGGTCCCCAATTTCCATACATTTCATCATAATAAAGATGTATAAAGGCCTCCAGCATTTCGTTTTCCAGTTGGGGTGTCCATTTCTCTATCAGTCTTTTACAGTAAATGATACCCTTTTCTCCATCTCCGTCTATCTCGTCAATTTCAAATTCTTTTGGATTTAATAACAAATTATTCAATATTTTTCTTCCACCTCATTTTGGTAGTGTGTATTATTCGTCAAATACACATAAGAAATTCCGAAAAGTGAGTTAATTTTTTATGATCTCATAAACAATATACATTTCTTCCCCATACAGTTCCCCATCCTTGCTCTCTATTCCATAACTTTCAAGCATTTCACCAGATGCATATAAAGATAAGATATATTTTTCTCCCTGTTGTAAGGAAACATCAGCGCTGTCACTCCGCGCCTCGTCTTCTCTGGCAAAGCGAAAATACATCCTGATTCCCTTTTGATAACCATTTCCCCCATTCTGCAGAACCACAGCCTCGTAGAAAGTTTCCCCTTCTTCCGTTATCATACGGTCTAAAATCTGAACTTCTATCTGATATAGATCCGGTGCCTCTTCTGAATTCATCTCTTCTGCCTCCGGTTCCGTCTCGTCATTTGACTGACTGCCGCTCACCGGTTCATCATCATAATTAATACTATTCTGTGCGGCATCTTCCATCGCGGAAGGCGCTGCCGTCTCTGTTGTGCCATCGAAGTTCCCGGACTTACTATCTTCATCAAACTCCTGAATGGCTGCGGCAGTCTCTTCCTGCGGAATTTCATCATAATCCGCAGCCTCGCAATACATATACATATTAGGGTCATCCCCCATATCCATAGCGCCGCCGTTATCAGCGCATCCTTCCGCTTCATTCATCCTCTCGCTCTCATCGCTTTTGCTTCTGGGAAGGAAAAGTACAGGAAACGCAGCGATTACGAAAATAAGTGCCGCAGCCCCCACAATCACCGCCGGCATCCACCTGTTATGGAAATGTCTTTTGCGTCTGACGGGTACGGCCTCCTCCATTTTTACTGTACCTGATATGGATGCTTCCGTTTGCTCCGAAACCGCCGGCATAGCTGCCGCAGCTTTTGGAAGCTGCGCCTCAATACGGTCCCAAAGATCCGGCAATTCCGAGTCGATCATTTGACGATATTCTTCTTCAAAATTCTTACTCATATCCGCACCTCCTTAACCGTTTGATTCCTTCCTGATAACGCCATGTCACCGTTCCCATAGGGATACCCAGCAGCTCGGCGATCTCCTTAAATGTCATTTCACCTAAAACCTTCATATCTATGATACGCCGTTCCTCCGGTTTTAGCTTCTCCAACGCGTCCTTTAGGCTGATATCTGATATCACCTGTTCTTCCGGCGTCGCCGCAGGACTCTCAGATCCGCCCATCCTGTTTTTTCTGACGCCCTTTTCTGCTTTATTATCTGCTCCCGCATCTGTTTCCCGGACAGTATCCGTTTCCAGATTGGCATCCGTTTCATCACCCGCAGCCGTTCCGGATTTCATCCCGTAGATCACCTGTTCCGGATCCTCCATCGGAATCTCCCGGCGGCATCGCCTCAAATGATCAAATGCCATATTTCTTGCAATGGTCGCAAGATAACCTTTATGTCCATTGCCGGGACGATATTTTGGCGCAAAGGACCATAGTTTCACAAAGAAATCGCTGGTGATATCTTCAGCGCTTTCCTTATTCCCTACAATTCCATAGATCACACGGTAGATATACGGCAGATATTCCACATAGATATCCTTCAGCCCCATCTGATCTCCCTGGCATATTCTTTTGATACAACCTTCGAATTCAGCCTCTGTCACATTGTTCCTCTCTGCCTCTCCAATATAGATACGATTGAGCGGCAATGTTTTTATGGTATTTTTCAAATTTTTCATATTTTAACGCAAAAAACAAACGTCCTCACAATGGTCATTCATTTCTTCGGTTCAGTTCTTCTTGCAAACTTATGATTTCTTCAGTAAGTTTTGCAATTTCATCCGCTTGCTTTGTGATTTCATCCGCTTGCTTTGTGACCTCTTGCTTCAAATTATAATTTTCCTCTATGATTTTTATACGCATTCCGCCCACCTCCTGATCGTTTTTTACCGACTCAACCATTCTGTGAATCTCACGC
>CAMWKA010000313.1 GCA_947174725.1 uncultured Lachnospiraceae bacterium
GGATGGCACAGAGATCAGGCTTGCCGAAGAAGATCTGTTGATCACAATGTCGCAGAAGGAAGGTTACGTGGCGGAAGCTGACGGCGGCGTAACGGTAGTCATGGATACGAATCTGACGGAGGAACTGATCGAGGAAGGCTTTGTATATGAACTGATCAGTAAGATCCAGACCATGAGAAAGGATTCCGGATTTGAAGTGATGGATCACATCAGGATCTCCTTGACAAATAATGATAAGATTGCAGCAATTGTAAAGAAAAATCAGGACGCGATCATGGGTAAGGTGCTGGCGGATGAAATCTTATCGACAGACTGTTCCATCCATAAAGAGTGGAATGTCAATGGCGAGAAGGTAACGATCGGTGTTGAGAAGATAGATTGAAAATCTAAGACTTTATGTACCGCCGAGACAGCATGGAAATAGGGCAAAATGGTGAATTTTAACAAATAAGTCCTGCGATTCCCATGAGTTATTTACAAAGTAATGCTTGCAGAAAATGTCGCACATAGTGTATAATTATGATTCGTATAAATTATTTTAAACGAATGAAATTTTAAAGAAGCAAACGGAGGTAAGCATATGTCAAAGAAAGCAGTACCTGCTAATACGTCATCCGGTATCACGATCCGTGATTCCTTTGACAAGGAACTTTTTAAGAGAAGCGTACTTTATAATATTAAGACGCTTTATAGAAAAACGCCTGAAGAAGCAACGGACCAGCAGATTTTCCAGGCAGTAGCATATGCGATAAAAGATCAGGTCGTTGATATGTGGCTTGATACGCAGCAACAGTATGAAAAGAAAGACCCGAAGACGGTTTATTATCTGTCTATGGAGTTTTTGATGGGTCGTGCCCTCGGCAATATGATGATCAATATGAAGGCATATAAGCCGGTTGCGGAAGCGTTGGAAGAGCTGGGACTGAATCTGAATGTCATCGAGGATCAGGAGCCGGATGCAGCGCTTGGTAACGGCGGTCTTGGTCGTCTGGCGGCATGTTTTCTGGATTCCCTTGCAACTCTTGGATATTCGTCTTATGGCTGCGGCATACGGTATCGTTATGGTATGTTTAAGCAGAAGATTCGTGATGGATATCAGATAGAAGCGCCGGATCACTGGCTGGAGAATGGCAATCCTTTTGAACTGCGTCGTCCGGAATATGCTAAGGAAGTAAGATTTGGCGGATATGTCAGTGTCCGTGTGGATGAGAATGGCAGAAACAATTATTATCAGGAAGGTTATCAGGCGGTACGTGCGATTCCATATGATCTTCCGATCGTGGGATATGGCAATGGCATCGTAAATACGCTTCGTATCTGGGATGCGGAACCCCTTGACGTATTTCGTCTGGATTCCTTTGATAAGGGCGATTATCAGAAGGCGGTTGAGCAGGAGAATCTTGCAAGGAATATCGTAGAGGTTCTTTATCCGAATGACAATCATTACGCAGGTAAAGAGCTGCGTCTGAAACAGCAGTATTTCTTTATTTCCGCGTCAGTGCAGGAAGCTGTTCAGAAATATATGAGAACCCATAATGATATCAAAAAGTTCTATGAGAAGGTGACCTTCCAGCTCAATGACACGCATCCTACAGTTGCTGTAGCAGAGTTGATGAGGATCCTGATGGATGAATATTACCTGACATGGGAAGAAGCATGGGATGTGACGACTAAGACCTGTGCTTACACGAACCATACAATTATGGCGGAAGCTTTGGAAAAATGGCCGATAGAGCTGTTCTCCCGTCTGCTTCCCCGTGTATATCAGATCATCGAGGAGATCAACCGCAGATTTATTCTTGATATTGAGCGTAAATATCCCGGTAATCAGGAGAAGGTTCGTAAGATGGCAATCATCTACGACGGACAGGTGAAGATGGCCCACCTTGCGATCTGTGCGGGTTATTCCGTCAACGGTGTGGCAAGGCTGCATACAGAGATCTTGAAGAATCAGGAACTGAAAGACTTTTATGAGATGTTCCCGGAGAAGTTCAATAATAAGACCAACGGTATCACACAGAGAAGGTTCCTGCTGCATGGTAATCCGCTGCTTGCTGATTGGGTAACGGCTCATATCGGTGAGGATTGGATCACGGATCTTGCAAAGATCAAGAAGTTAAAGGTTTATGCAGATGATGAGAAGGCTCAGCAGGAGTTCATGAATATTAAGTATCAGAACAAGGTAAGACTTGCTGCATATATCAAAGAGCATAATGGTGTAGAGGTTGATCCCAGATCGATCTTTGACGTACAGGTAAAGAGACTTCATGAATATAAGCGTCAGCTGTTAAATATCCTTCATGTAATGTATCTGTATAATGAATTGAAGGAACATCCTGAGATGGAGTTCTATCCGAGGACATTTATCTTTGGAGCAAAGGCAGCCGCTGGCTATATGAATGCGAAACTGACCATTAAGCTGATCAATTCCGTTGCGGATGTAGTTAATAATGACGCTTCCATCAACGGTAGGATCAAGGTTGTATTCATCGAGGATTACCGCGTATCCAATGCAGAGTTGATTTTTGCGGCAGCGGATGTATCCGAGCAGATTTCTACGGCAAGTAAAGAAGCATCCGGTACAGGTAACATGAAGTTTATGTTGAACGGCGCTCTGACCATTGGTACGATGGACGGTGCCAATGCTGGCTCTTAGACACATCTGACG
>CAMWKA010000314.1 GCA_947174725.1 uncultured Lachnospiraceae bacterium
AATGCCTTAGAGAATGGATTTTCAGTAGATGGAGGTTCGGTGAATGATTAAGAAGGGATTTAAAGCATTAAACGGCATTGTCCGGGGAGTAAAAAGGAAAATAAAGAACCGGGATAAAACAGGAAACAGGAAGGTGCTTGTTGTATTTATCGTTTGTGTAATTACCTGTTCTTTTCTTTCAAGAGCAGCCAGCGCCATACTGACGCCTTATATTGAGACGGTTTCGCCTTCCACGCAGCCTATAGAGCATATTGTTGTGATGGATGGCTGGGTCATGGCAGGCCGTGAGCAGCAGATCTATGTACAGGGCGGGTTTCTGGTTGATGAGATCTATGTGTCAGAAAAGGACCATATTGAACCGGGAACGGCACTGTTAAAGTACAACGTAAATACGCTAGAAGAGGAATATGCGGAAAAAGGGCAGCAGCTGCATCTGTGCGAACTGCAAAGGGCAGATAACTGGCGGAACCGTTCCGATTTTGATCAGGCAAAAATTGATGTGGAAGCATATGAAACCTTGATTACGGAACAGGAGGATTATATCTATGGTCTGGAAAATGAGATCGAACAGGAGCGTCAGGAGAGGGAAGAAGCCATTGCTTATGAAGTAGAGAAGCTTACTATTCTGAATCTTTCCTTTCAGAATCAACTGACGCGACAGATGGAACAGGCAGAGATCAATTATTATAACGATCTGATCATGTCTAATAATATGCGTCTGCAGCAGCTGCAGACAGAAAGTATGCTACTTCAGAATTTTGAGGCATCCGGTAATAAGGATGAGTTATTAAGAATAGCAGAGAGCGATCTTGAACTCCTTCAGACGGAATTGAGCAATGTAAAGGCAGATCTTGCAGTGGCGGAAAGCGGTATTCTGGGGGAAATCGATGTATACCGTCTGAATACGGAAATAGAAGATCTGAAAAACCGGATGGATGAAATCGACCTTCTGGTTGCTGCGGACGGTATTGTATATTCTGATATGGAAGGAGAGATCGTAGCGGTTAATATCACGGCAGGGGGATATTCCACAGATACGGCGGCCTTTGCTGTGGCGGACAGTGTCAGCGGATTTTATATCAGCGCAGATGCCACGGAGGAAGATGTGAAATATATTTCGGCAGGTGCCAGAGTGGAAGTGATGCTGAGTGACAGTCAGGAAATGTGCTCCGTAAGTTCCATTGATTATGATATTAAAGACAATGTGTATCGTATCAGGATAGAGCCTGAAGGAGACGTCTATCTGCCTGGTATGAAAGTGGTGCTCAAATTTACCAGTAAGTCATCAGAGCAGGGATATTCCATACCGATAGAGGCGGTTAGAAGTGACAGAAACGGAGCGTTTATACTGATTGTTGTGTACCGGAAGGGTATTTTGGGAGAAGAGATGGTTGCCGGACGGGTTCCCGTAAAGATACAGGATTCCAATGCATCCTATGCGGTGGTTTCAGGGGGACTGTCGGGAAAGGAGCAGGTCATCACCAGCAGCACTAAGCCGGTGGAAGCGGGGGATACTGTAAGATACAGAGAGTAGATTGAAAAATAAGTTCGATAGCTTATTTTTCAATCGCAAATTTGTGCCTACGGCATAGCACTAAAGTGCATTATAATTCGCAGGTTACGGAAAGGCATGGATATTAGTGTGAAAAGTTTCACACCGAAAAACGCAAAAGGCGCGTTTTTCATTCTTATATGAGCCGCCAAAGGAGGCATGTACATTAGTGAAAAAGATCATAATAAAAAGTATGCTGACGTGCGGAATGATATTTCTTTGTTTTGTATGCTGGATACATATCAGCCGGCAGAAGTATTTCTTTCAGGAAAAAGAGAATTATCAGGTAATCAGCGGAATGGAAGGGTTCGTCTATTCTGATCTGGTATCCGGCGGGGAATCCGAGGAATTTGTGAAAGGATGTTATTTTATTGAGAATGACCGGCAGGTTGAAGGGATCGTCCATCGTACTGCTGCGGTGACGGTGGTAGGGGAAAATATAGATTCGGATATCCTGTTTCCATCCTTTAACCGGCTGGCGTATGATGATGTTTCAGGATGTCTGCTGGATGCGGAGACGCTGTATGAATTGTTTGGCACGACAGATACGCTTGGACAGACGGTCATTTATGAAGAAAAGGAGTACATGGTGCGCGGGGTATTGGATGTGAATGTTCCGCTTATGGTCATCAGCAGTAAATTTGAGGATGATCAAAGGATTGACGGGCTGGTACTTGATACGGCTGACGAGTGGTACCGCGATCAGTACGCAGATATTCTGAACAGTGTGTATGGATCGATGGATCAGTCTTATTACCTGACTGACTATGTATCTGTGGCAAGATGGATCGAAACACCGTCCAAATGGTCCGATTTTGATTTCTGGAGCAGCTATTACGATGATATAAAAATGCGTCTGGAACATATCTTTTTTGACAACAAGGATATCACGGAACAGATTTGTCTCAGAAAATCATACCAGATGACGGGATTGCGGACAGTTCTGGTGCTTGTGGCAGCAGTTCTGATCGTCGGTTTGTTTAGGGTTATAGCCAGAGTGTTTTCTGGTATTAAGGAACGATAATTACGAAAGAGTTAAGTCCGGCTTACATAACTCTTTGTTTAAAAATAGTTGTTCCAAA
>CAMWKA010000315.1 GCA_947174725.1 uncultured Lachnospiraceae bacterium
ATCTTATTCATATAAACTTTTGCTCCTCTCCTCTTATACCAGATCCATCGGATCGATGATGCACTCCATCAGGTACGATTCATCCTTTGCCAAGAATTCCTCGATCCGTTCCTCGCACTCACTCATATCTGTTAAACGGCTGAATTTGATGCCATACGCTTCCGCGATCTTTTCCAGATCCGGGCTTCCCTCCAGCGAAACAACGCTATACTGGTCCTGATACGTGAAATGCTGATACTGCCTTACCATGCCAAGATAATTATTTTTGATCACAATGATCTTCACAGGCACGTCATGCTGGCACATCGTTGCAAGTTCCATCAATGACATCTGAAACGACCCGTCACCGCAGACCGCAACTACCTGTTTCTTAGGGTTGCCAATCTTGGCGCCCATGGCAGCCGGAATGGAATACCCCATCGTACCCATCCCTCCGGTGGTCAGAAAGCGTCCATTTTTTACTATATGATAAGCGCAGGACCAAATTTGATTTTGCCCTACATCGGCCACATAAATTGCGTCATCCTTCATCTGCAGTGATAGTTTTTTGATAAATTCTGCCGGATCCACATAATTCCGGTCAGGGCAGCGTACGATATTCATTTCATTTCGATACTGGTTCAATTGATTTACCCAGGTATCGTAAAATCCGTCAATCTCGTATTCCAACAGATCTTGCAGGACGCTCTTTGCCTCCCCGACGATTGGAATGGTCGCGCCGGTAGTTTTGCCGATCTCCGCCGGAGCGACGTCAATATGCACCAAAACAGTATCCTTCATCACACGCTCCGGCTGATTGACCGCGCGGTCAGCAACCCTTGCCCCGATCAGCAGGATCAGATCGGACTCCTTCATCGCCCGATTGGCATATGGTTTGCCATTATTTCCTACCATGCCGAAATAATAGGGATGATCCGTCGGCATCACGCCAATCCCCATCATGGTTGATACTACGGGAATCTGATATTCCTCCACAAACGCTATCAATTCCTTCTGGGCGTCACCTAAAATAACTCCGCCGCCTGCGCAAATCAAGGGGCGTTTTGCACGTTCCAGTTCCCTGACCGCTTTCTTGATCTGCGGCGCGTTGCCTTTGACCGTCGGTTTATAAGTACGCAGTTTTACTTCCTCCGGATAATGGAAACTCTTGATTTCCTGCTGCTGCACATCAATGGGAACATCAATCAGCACCGGTCCCTTACGTCCTGTATTTGCAATCTGAAACGCTTCCTTAAAGATTCTCGGAATATCGTTGACATTCTTTACAAGATAACTGTATTTTACAAAGGATTCCACAGCTCCGGTAATATCTGCCTCCTGAAATACATCGCTTCCCAACAGTTCCGAACTGACCTGTCCGGTAATACAGATCAGCGGTATGCTGTCAGCAAATGCCGTTGCAATTCCGGTGATCAGATTGGTTGCGCCCGGCCCGCTGGTTACGGCACATACCCCCGGCTTACCGCTTGTTCTGGTCAAACCGCTTGCCGCATGCGCAGCATTCTGCTCCGTACGCACCAGAACGGTACGGATCTTGGATTCCCTGATACTATCATAAAAAGGACAAATCGCCACTCCCGGATATCCAAATACCACTTCCACATCTTCTGCCTCTAAACATTTTATCATTGCGTCCGCGCCAATCATAACCACAGATTTCCTTTCCCAATATAAAGATCTGATATTTTTTATCATAAAAACATTAAAACATTTTTATTTTATCAAATAACTCCTGCATTGACAATAACTCATTTATTTTTACATAGCTTCAGAAAAGTCCTCTTATTTGAGTTCACTTGATTAAATTAACAATATATGGTATATTATTCTTACAAAAGAATACTATATTTATGGTATCGCTTTGACAAACAGGTGCTATTTCATTTTCCGGCATTTGAAATAAAAAAATTGAATTGCAATTAAAAAAATGCGCATATATATACGAAAAACGTAGATACTATAGATATCAAAAACAATGGTGCATGAATATGAAAAATAATCCGAAATACCTTCACAACAAAAAGTTACGTCCAATAGTTCCATTTTTTATGGCGGTATGGCTTGTATTAACCGTCACGGCCTGCGGCAAAAGTAAGGAAGAGGAAAAGATCAACGCCTATCGCGACAGCATGACTTCGTGTTATGAGAACATTGCTTCCTCGGCTTCCGCGCTGGACGCAATCAATCCATCCGCAAATTCCGCAGTCAACGATATGCTGACACAGTTAGATCAGATGAATACGGCATTTCAAGATATGGCAGCCTTAGAAGTTCCTGAAGAATACTCATCTATCGAATCTATGGCAGATGACGCGGCTTATTATATGAGCGAAGCCTCCCGGCTTTACCATGAAGCCTTTGCCGACGGCGGATATCAGCCGGACGTCGGAAACAGCGCAAAGTTGCAATTTAAGGCAGCTATGACTTATCTCTCTTATATCGGCGATATCCTGATGGGGGAAGTTCCCGAGGGAGAGGAAGTCACAGTTACCATTACATATTAAGAACAAATCAATAAAAAAGCAGCATTTGCTGCTTTTTATCTTTTGTGTCTCTCAAGGATTTGATATTAAATCCAGTTTTAACATTGAGGAATTTCATATTTTGATTACAATACATTTAGATATTC
>CAMWKA010000316.1 GCA_947174725.1 uncultured Lachnospiraceae bacterium
GAATTGCATCCTCACATACTCCTTTTTCTATACCAAAATTTATTTTTTTTATTAACAGATTTTGGATACTGCCAAATTTATAGATTTTCAAAACACATATTTCGTATCAAATCGCACATACTAACCACAAGGTCGAAACTTTAACATGATCTAACAATTCTGACTTTAAGCAGACCTTGGAAAGGAGCAAGCAATTAATCATGAGAAAGCAAAGAAAATATTTTTTACCGATCCTGATTGTCGCAATGTGCTTTGCCATTACCGCATGTGGAAAGAATACTAATAAGGATACCGCCAACGGCAATACCACTAACAGCGGATCCCAAACCGCAGGTAATGACCAGAATTCCAGCAATGGCAATAACACAGCCAACAATAGCAGTACGACAAAACCGGAAAACTCTGGCAGCAATATCGCTAACAATGCAGGTAACGCAGTCGATGACGTGGTAAACGGAGCAGCCAACGCTGTAAATGATGTCACAAATGGCGTAGCCAATGGAGTTGATGATGCAACTGACGCAGTCACCGGAAACGATTCCAACAAAGACAATAACAATAACTCCGGAAGCAGAAGACGTTAGAACGTCCTCTGACCAGGCGCTCCCGCAGGGTGCGCCTAACTTACATATCATTTACGCCTTCTCCGTGATCACGCCGCAGCGGAATGCTTCTAATAGATCCTCCAGATCGTGGATACTCTCCTTCAACTGTCTGCCGATATCCGTATCCGCAACATAATGACGCATGGGATAGCCTTCTACCAGAATAGAATCCGATACGATATCCGACTCTTTCTTTACCGCCGCGTCTTTGCTTTCAAACGGTTCGTGCGCAACCAGCCACATACCGTGGGAATTGGCGATCAACGTATATCCTGCTATCCCGGTCTTACCCTGATACGCCTTGGAAAATCCGCCGTCGATGACCAGCAGCTTGCCGCCGCATTTGATCGGACTGTCTCCTTTTTTCAGTTCTACCGGGACATGCCCGTTGATAATATGGGAATGTTCCTCATCCAGATCAAATTCCCGAAGAATGCTGTTGATCACATCTTCATTTTCTATCAATGCATAATAACTGTTCTTCTTTTCCCTGCTGGCCGCCGGATCATCAATAAAATAGGCTTCAAATGTCGCCATTTTATCTTTACCGAACACCGGCGATCCGGGTCCTGCCCAGATATACCATAAGATATCTTCTCCCTTACGCTTTTCTGAAATATCATGCACGGAATAATAACCTTTCCTGGCATATGCCTCCAGCACATCATAAAGTTCCCGTCCGCGATACTTCTTCCCGTAAATATTGACCTCGCTGAAGCTACCGTCCTCTTCCATGGGAATACAGCCGTGATAAAGAAGATTGGAATTATGGACCTTGTACAGACTTCCCTTGGAATACAGGAACCTGACATGTCTCTGCAGCTTTTCGCTATGAAGAAATGCCTGCTGAAGACGTTCCACCACCAGTGCCTCCTCCGGCGTCAATTCGTAAGGATGCCGCGGATCCACGGTGGGAAAATCCACATCCCTGATGTCATATTCCACACCATCCACCATGACCGTCTTTTTATCATAATCGATCTTATCCAATAGCAGCCGGTCCTCCATCCCAAACTCCGGATGACGCATGATCAGCTGACCTTCCAGTTTCAACTGGATGATAGTGATCGCCTTATGCATCTTCATATCCAAGCTGAGATCCTTGGTATTGTAATCCGTATTATAGCGGATCGCAAATGCGCTGCAGTCCGTATGTTTATAAGTTTCCATCGCAAATGTGGCAAGCGGGATCAGATTGATACCGTATCCGTCCTCCAGCGTATCCAGATTGCCGTATCTAGCCGAGATTCTGATCACTGTGGCGATACACGCTGTGCTGCCGCTCGCCGCTCCCATCCATGAGATATCGTGATTACCCCACTGGACGTCAACAGAATGATACTGCATCAGAGTATCCATAATGATATTCGGTCCCGGTCCACGGTCGAAAATATCGCCTACGATATGAAGATGATCCACAACCATCCTCTGGATCAGCTTGGCAAGCGCGATAATAAATTCCTGTGCCCGGCCGATCCGAATGATCGTATGGATGATCTCATTATAATAGCCTTCCTTATCCTGCACTTCCGCCTTCTCTGTGATCAGTTCCTCAATGATATAAGCAAAGTCCTTCGGCAGCGCTTTTCTTACTTTGGATCTCGTATATTTGGAAGCGGTTCGCTTTGTGATCTGTACCAGACGGTGCAGCGTGATCTTATACCAATCATTGATATTTTCTTCTTCCTTCGTGATCAGTGCCAGCTTCTCCTCCGGATAATAGATCAATGTCGCCAGAGATTTCTTATCACTCTCCCGCAGCGTATTGCCAAACTCCTCATCGATCTTACGTTTAATGGTGCCGGAACCATTTTTTAACACATGGTTAAACTGTTCATATTCTCCATGAATGTCCGTCAGAAAATGCTCCGTTCCATGGGGAAGATTTAAAATGGACTGCAGATTGATGATCTCCGTAGACGCTGCAGCAATGTTCGGATATTGCTTTGCAAGCTGCCTCAAAATCTTTAATTTCATCTCATCCATATAATAACCATGCCTTTCCATTT
>CAMWKA010000317.1 GCA_947174725.1 uncultured Lachnospiraceae bacterium
CCACCTTATCCGCTCCCTCCCGGAGTATCTTTTTAAAATCCTCGACAGACCGGATGCCGCCTCCCACGGTAAACGGAATAAATACTTTTTCCGCCACTTTGCGAACCATGTCAACCACTGTCTCTCTGTCATCCGAGGACGCCGTAATATCCAAAAAAACAACCTCATCCGCTCCTGCCCTATCATATGCCGCCGCAACTTCCACCGGATCTCCCGCATCGATGAGATTTACAAAATTAACACCCTTTACCACTCTCCCTGCATTGACATCCAGACAGGGAATAATCCGTCTTGTGTGCATCCTACTCTCCTAATTCAAGAAAATTCTTCAACATATGAAGTCCCGCCTCAGAACTCTTTTCCGGATGGAACTGACAGGCAAATACATTATCCTTTTCTACTGCCGCATGAATCGTGACCCCATATTCCGTTTCCGCGGAGACAATGGTTTCCTCTGCCGCCTTCAAATAATACGAATGAACAAAATAGACATACACATCTTCCTGACATCCCCGAAACAGTCTGCTTTCCCTTGGGAAATGTAAGGAATTCCAACCGATCTGAGGCACCTTCAGTCCCTCCGTATCCGGTATCCTGAGGATGCTCCCTTTAAAAATACCCAGTCCCGGAATTCCGGGGGATTCTTCACTTTCTTCAAATAACAGCTGCAATCCCAGACAGATCGCCAAAAATGGAGTTCCATTGTGAATCGTTTCATGGATGACCGGTATCAGTTCATATCTTTTTAATTTTTCCATAGCATCGCCAAAAGCGCCCACTCCCGGAAGAATGATATGATCCGCTCTACGGAGCAAATCTGCGTCGCGGGTTACCACCGCCTCCTGTCCAAGACGCTGTACTGCTTTTTCAACGCTTTTGATATTACCGGCATCGTAATCAATGATTGCCACCATTCTATTTAATTCCCCTATCCCTAAAACTGATTGCTCTCGATCTGTACATCCACCGGATTACCATTGATATTTCCCTCTGCAGGAAGTGTCTGTGCCGGGGCAGGTTCTACCTCCGCCGTCGGCTCTGTCGTTTCCATATCGGTCTCATCCAGCTGATTCATATAACTTTCTTCCTCCGGAAGGATATCAGGCATCGTCTCGTCTTGTATCCCGTCTGTAAATCCATCTCCCTCGGGAACAGCAGAATCCGCAGATGATGAAACGGGAAGTCCGTAAATCGCGTTGATCTCATCCGACTTAAAACGAAACGGTGTTCCGTCCACTAAGGAATGCAATTTATTTGTGTAATCTAAAGCATCATACTTTAGAATCTCTCTTGCCTCATCCCACGTCAGCAGATAATCTGCCATCATTGCATTTTCCATCTGCGATCTGACTTCATTCAGCTGACTGACAACGCCCAATCGTTCTGCTTCCGATAACAGCTCCTCGTATTTACCAACTCCCTGAATCAATGCATCTACTGCCTGATAGTCCAGATGCATTGCTTTATTATTCAGATAAGAGTCATATTTACGCTGCAAAAGAACAATCGTCCGTGCGCTTTCATAAATCAACTGATCACTCTCGCTGCGTTCCCTTCCATACATCCCCAAAAATGCTTCCATATAGTCGCCCTGATAGAAAGAATTTCTGGCATTCTGCTGAATCTGCATTCCGGGAATGTACATTGCAAGTAATAATATCGCCACCAGTACGGACAAAGAAAGCGCAAAAGTCCTGACAACATATTTCTTTGGAATCTTTCTGGTATTTTCTGTCTCGCTCGCTGCCTTTCCGACTTTTTCCTTCTTTGGCTTCTTTTCCTTCTTCGGTTTTTCCTTCTTCTCTTTTTCTTTCTTTTCCTTTTTCGGTTTCTTTTCCTTCTTCTTATCCTCTTCGGCATCCAGTTCACTGAGGATATTCAGATTCTCATCGCTAAGTTTTGTCGTATCCTGTTCCGGGACAACATTTTCATCATCTTCCCCCGCTGTCAATATTCCCAGCAGTTTTTTGAAAAAGCCCGGTTTCTTCTCCTGTTCTTCCCCGCCCTCTGCTTGATCTTCATCACCGGCAGTTTTCCCTTTTTTGTCTTTCTTTTCTTTCTTCTTTTTCTTCTTGTCTTTTCCCTCTTCCGATTCCGCAGAGTCATCTTCCATCTGTATATCACCGTCCAGAGAAAATCCCATTTCCCCTTCCTCTGCTATACTTTCATCTAACAACTCATTTTGATCTGATTTTTTTAACAGTTCAGCTATATCATCAAGATCCGCATCCTCACCATCCATTCCGTCGATCAGCTGCGCGATATCAAGATCGTCATTTTCGGCATCTCCTTCAGCCTCTGCACTGCCAAGCAGTTCCGCCTGCCTCATCTGCTCCTCAATATCCTCATCTTCTTCAATTCCAGTACTATCCTGCGCGCCAAGCAGCGCCGCGATCTCATCCGGCGTCATCATATGGTTCGGATCGTCATTCACTTCCGGCTCTGTTTCTTCCGCCTCCGCGCTTTCTCCGTCTTCCTGCGCGCCAAGCAGCGCCGCGATCTCGTCCGGCGTCATCATATGGTTCGGATCCTCGTTCACTTCCGGCTCTGTTTCTTCCGCCTCCGCGCTTTCTCCGTCTTCCTGCGCGC
>CAMWKA010000318.1 GCA_947174725.1 uncultured Lachnospiraceae bacterium
AGTTCTCAGCGCATAAGCCGCAGCTAACGCATTCTTTTGTCGCTTTTGGGACAAGACCCGCTCCTCCCGCCTTCCTGTATGGCCGGTTGCCCGGTATTTCAAACTCGGACGACTCATCATCCATCAATTTCCTGTAAATCTTTTTTGCAAATCCACGCAGCACTTCCGCATCCTTCTCATCCGGTCTCCCTGCAGCATACTGATGTATAATGGAATGTTCTGCTACCGCAGAAATAGCAGCTATGGTGCGGAAACCGCATTTTTCCACAATGTCCCGCAACTCCACAAGAGTATCTTCATATGCACGGTTTCCATATACACAGACGATCACGCATCTTGCCTGATTACCGTTTATTTTCATAAGCCTTTTTGCGGCAAATTCCGGGACACGACCTCCATAGGAAGGCACCGCGATCAACGCCGCATCCCCCTGCTCTAATTTAATCTTAGAACAGTCCGTCTTTGTATCTGATAAGTCAACGCGGGTAACCGGTCCCTCCCATTCCCCTGCGATAATGTCAGCAACTTTTCCGGTTCCTCCTGTCGGGCTAAAAACAATCTGTACCAATGCCATGCTGCATCCTCCCATAAATTTTAATCTTACATCTAATTCAGTATAACGACCAAGAGGTGTAATGTCAAGATTTACACCGCCAGGCTTCTATGATAAAATGTATTTATCATCAATAAGGAGAATACTGATTATGCATATCAGCACGAAATGTTCTATTGCCATCCATTGTCTCATTTTTATTAGCGTATATGGAGAGACGCAGAAAGTCACCAGCGAACTGCTGTCACTTTCCACCGGAACCAATCCCGTCACCATCAGAAATATCATCAGCGCATTAAAAAAGGAGGGAATACTCTCCGTAAAATTCGGCACAGGCGGCGCAAAGCTCAACTGCCCTTTGGATGAGATCACATTGTACCGGATCTGCAATGCGTTAGAACCGGATTTTCTCACCAAATTGATTGGAATCCATTCCATGCCTTCTCCCCTGTGTCCGGTAGGGAAAAACATTCACAACGTTTTAAATACTTCCTATGCGAAAATCCATGAAGATCTGCGCAGCAGCCTGCAAAGCATCTCCATGAAGGAGATTATGGATAATTACAATAATTGATTCCCACAATCGATTACCATATAGATCTTAGATACAAAATGCGGCGTAGAGAGGAATGGTCTTTTTACCGTCCTCTAATCCGAAATTTTTTGCTGAGATCTTGATAGCATAGTCTGGCTTGTAAGTTTCCATATAAACCTTTAGACTTTTGGCTTTGGTATTGTCAGCGGATTTGACTTCAATGGGGATCAACTTGCCATCGCGTTGAATGACAAAATCAATTTCAGCCCCTCGCTCGGACTCCCAATAATAAGTATCATATCCGTTAATGCTAAGCTGCACATTCACATAGTTTTCAGCCATACCGCCCTTAAAATCATTGATTTCCTCCACCATATAGAGAACATCGTTTGCAATCAGATCCTTCTTGGCACAAAGCAGCCCCAAGTCCGATACATAAATCTTGAACGCATCAATATCCCGATAATTTTCCAAAGGCTTCCTAATCTGTTCTATCTTGTACACCTGCGACACGATACCAGATAAGCAGAGCCATTCAATAGCATTCTCAAATTCCGAAGCCCGCCCGCCTTTTTTGATCAACTTATATTGAAAGCGGGTATGTTTCTTGGAAAGCTGCACGGTAATACTGTCATAGGCAAGCCTTGTTTTCTTGATTTCGTTCAGGTTGTTATATTTGCTCATATCGTTCAAATAGCTCGTGAGAATGGTATCCTGTGTATGGCGTACAAGAATATAGTCTTTTGTTTCTGAGAACTGCATGACACACTCCGGCATACCACCCACAACAAGATACTGACGGTAGCGCTTCATTGCAGCATCGTGCAAAGCAGAGGGCATCGGCTTATTGGTCCGGAAGCACTTTTTGATTTGCTCCACCATAGTTTCCTCACCCAATGCAAGCATAAACTCCTCCATATCCATAGGATAAAGAGTTTTCATATCCACCTTTCCTACGGGGAAAGAAAATTTCGCCCTGTTGACCGCAACACCAAGCAAGCTGCCTGCCACAATGATATGATAATCGGGCGCATCCTCACAAAAGTATTTCAATGAAGTCAATGCCCGTTCGCAAAGCTGCACCTCATCAAATACAATCAATGTTTTTTCCTTTACGATTGTCTGTCCTGCAATGTGTGACAAAATTGGTATTAGATAATCAGGACTGATATTTTCCTCAAAAGTTTCGTTCAACTTGGGATTGGTTTCAAAATTGAAATATGCCACATTCTCATAACAAGTACGTCCAAACTCCAGAATGGAATAGGTCTTACCAACTTGCCTTGCTCCCTGCAAAATAAGGGGCTTGCGGTGTTCACCCGCTTTCCACGCTTCTAAGAAGCTTATAATTTTTCTATACATATTGCAATCCTCCTATGCCTGTTTTTCAAAAGAAAATACAAGTCCTATGAAAAGCAGAGAGACTTTCTTTATTAAAGATTCTAACCACAGTATAATAT
>CAMWKA010000319.1 GCA_947174725.1 uncultured Lachnospiraceae bacterium
GTATATTCCTTTGAAAAAATACTGATTCTTTTTGCCATATAACCTGCTATCTCCTTTCAGCTGCCTCCCGTTTTTTTGCGGCATCATTCATCTGCTTCAAAATCGCCCCGGCCAGTCCATGGTCGGTCACGGCAATAGATACGCGCATTTCTTTGCCGATCGCATGCCCAAGTTCTTCCTTTGAACCAAAAATCATGATCGGTATCTCCCGGTACGCGCACATATTACTGAATTTTTTTCTGGTATTCTCCGATGCGTCCGTGGCAAGGATAACAAGATATGTTTTTCCCGCCTTAACACTATTTTCTACCATGAATTCACCGCTAGCCACATGGCCGCCGCGCTGTGCCAGCCCCAGAAGCGAATATATCTTATTTTGTACCACTTAAAGAAAACTCCCTCTCCAATGATTCATATACGGAAGCCGGTATTGCCATTTGAAATGACCGCTCCAGACCTTTTCCCTTGATCGCTTTTTTCAGGCATTCTTCATTCTTACAAAGATATGCGCCTCTGCCGTTTTTCTTTCCAGTAAGATCAATGGATATCTCACCCGAAGTCTCCCTGATCACGCGCATAAGTTCTTTCTTTTCTTTCATTTCACCGCAGCCGATACATTTACGCTGCGGCGTCTTTCTGACCTTCATATTGATCACCATACCTTTATGATGTATTGATCATATCACCATGTGCCCTGTTTACTCTTCTTCCTCTGAATTTCCCTCTCCTTCAGAGTCCATATATTCGGCATATTCCTCGCTTTCCGCATCCATATAGGAATCATCATATTCTCCTTCTTCCTCATAGGAGTCATATTCCTCATCGTACTCTTCCATATCATCTCCCATATAATCTTCGATACGGAATCCATAAGCATCCTTCGCCTGGGTTTCCGACTTGATATCGATCTTATAATTGGTCAGCTTAGCCGCAAGCCTTGCGTTCTGTCCCGCCTTGCCGATTGCTAAAGAGAGCTGTGAATCCGGCACTACCACATTGGCTGTTCTCTCCTCCGGATCTGCAAAGACATTGATGATCTCCGCCGGTGAAAGCGCATTACGGATCAGATTGCCCGGATTCTCATCCCAACTGATGATATCGATCTTTTCTCCGTTCAACTCACTGACGATCGCTTTGGCGCGGTCTCCTTTGACGCCAACGCAGGCACCTACCGGATCGACGTTCGGATCTTTGGAATATACAGCCATCTTGGTACGGCTGCCCGGTTCTCTGGCAATGCTCATAATCTCTACCGTACCATCCTGAATCTCCGTAACCTCCGCCTCAAACAGTCTCTTGACCAGATCCGGATGTGTACGGCTTACCGTAATCTTAGAACCCTTGGACACGTTGCGTACTTCCAACACAAAAACCTTGATCCTGTCATTCGGTCTTAAGATCTCACCGGGAACCATCTCTGACTCCATCAAAAGAGCATCTGCCTTGCCAAGATTAATACTCCAGTTCCTGCCGACACGGCGCTGTACTACACCTGTCATAATCTCCTTCTCCATTGCATGGAACTGATTATAGATGACATTCCTCTCCTCTTCCCTGATCTTCTGCGTGATCACATTCTTAGCATTCTGCGTGGCAATACGCCCGAACTCCCGGGAATTGATCTCAACATCCACCATGTCGCCCACTTTGGCGTCCGGATCGATCTTTTTCGCATCCTCCAGCGATATCTCTATCGCCGGATCCATAACATCCTCTTCCAGCTCAATGACTTCCTTCGTCGCAATCACATGGTAATCGCAGGTATCATAATCAATATCAACACGGATATTGTCCGCACTTTTAAAATGATTCCTGCAGGCAGTAACCAAAGAATTACTGATCGCCTCAAACAGCGCCTCCTTACTGATCTCCTTTTCACGCTCCAAAATTTCCAATGCTTCTTTCAGTTCTTTTGTCGCTTTTTCCCGCTCCTGCTGCGCTTCCACTGCTGCTTTCTGCTCTCTTGCCATTTTTCTTTCCTCCTGATTAAAAGTCTATCTTTAACCGCACCTGTGCAATCTTGTTCCGTTCCAGCTCTATCTCACGGTCATCTTCCAACATAATCACGATCTTTCGTTGGTCGTAGGCCCGTAAGATACCTTCCAGTTCTTTAACGCCATCCACTGCTTCAAACATCTTCACTTCCACTTTTTCCTGAAGGCTTTTCTCAAAATGTCTGTCTTTTTTCAGCTGCCTTCCCAGACCGGGACTGCTCACCTCAAGGATATAGGCATCCGGAATAAAATCTTCCAGATCAAGGGCGTACGACAAAGCCCTGCTGACTTTTTCACAATCTTCGATCGTAACGCCGCCCTTTTTGTCAATATAGGCTCTGAGATACCATTCCCTACCCTCTTTGACATATTCCACATCATAGATCTCTACCTGATTTTCGGCGGCAATCGGCTCTAAAAGCGCCTCTGTCCGTGCCTCATATTCCCGTTTTCCAGCCATGCCATCATTTCCTATTCTCTGCCATAAATAAGAGTAGGCTTTCGCCTACTCTTG
>CAMWKA010000320.1 GCA_947174725.1 uncultured Lachnospiraceae bacterium
ATACAATTTATATGTATGTATATTTTGAATATAAAGCGGTTGGGAGGATATTACTATTCTTTCCAAATATTTGGACATGAAATAGAACTTTTTCAGCAGGGATTTGCTTTGATATCACTGATTCCTATTTGGTTATATCAGGGTCGTCAAGGGTTCTATAATAAGATATTTCAATATGCTTGTTATGCATTTTACCCTGTTCATATCATGATACTGATTTTTATGCAATATTGGTTGTTCAAATCATTACAATGACAAAGAATTTAGAAGATGAGGAGTGAGAAAGATGGCTATTTTGGTAACAGGGGGAAGCGGCTTTATAGGAAGCCATACGGTAGTAGAATTATTAGAGTCCGGCAGGGAGGTTGTGGTGATCGATAATCTGAGCAATTCTTCTCCGGTGGCATTAAAACGGGTAGAGGAAATAACCGGAAAGCAGGTTGTCTTTTATCAGGCGGATATCAGGGACAGGGAAGCTTTGGAGGAAGTGTTCACCAAGGAAAAGATAGAGAGCTGTATACATTTTGCCGGTTTAAAGGCTGTGGGAGAATCCGTAGAAAAGCCGTGGGAATATTATGATAATAATATCACAGGTACATTGACGTTGGTGGATGTTATGCGAAAGCATCATGTAAAGAATATCATTTTTTCTTCTTCCTCAACCGTATATGGCGATCCGGACAGCGTGCCCGTGACGGAAGAAAGTCCTTTGAAAAAATGTACGAATCCTTACGGATCTACAAAATTTATGCTAGAGCAGATCCTGACAGATATCCAGACGGCGGATCCTGAGTGGAATGTGGTGTTGCTGCGTTATTTCAATCCGATCGGCGCGCATAAAAGCGGCAGGATCGGAGAAAATCCCAATGGTATTCCCAATAATCTGATGCCCTATATTACGCAGGTGGCTGTGGGAAAGAGGGAACGGCTTGGCGTATTCGGCAATGATTATGATACGCCGGATGGCACGGGAGTCAGGGATTATATCCATGTGGTGGATCTGGCAAGGGGACATGTAAAGGCATTAAAAAAGATTGAAGAAAAGGCAGGGCTTTGCATTTATAATCTGGGCACCGGTCAGGGCTACAGCGTGCTGGATGTGGTGAAGAACTTTGAGGAGGCTTCCGGCGTGAAGATTCCATATGAGATATTACCCAGAAGGGCAGGGGATATCGCCGCGAACTATGCGGACGCATCTAAGGCGCTGCGTGAACTTGGGTGGAAGGCGGAGTATACACTCAAAGATATGTGCGCAGACAGTTGGAACTGGCAGAAGAATAATCCGGATGGTTACTAATATGAAGTTATAGGATTAGGATGTCAAAAACTCTAACTGAAAACTGAAAATGTCAAACTGCACAAAAGAATTTGTGCGCACTCCTTGCGCCAAACATGAAAATGAGCCTCTTAAAGCGAAAATCGTGTTCAGCAAAGGCTTCCACGATTTTTGAGTCTCATTTTCATAGCGCAAAAGTCGTTTGCACAAACTTCTTTTGCGCCGTTTGACAGGCAGCACTTATCAATAAGGTTTTTGACACTCTAATCCTAAATATAGAGCGTGCCCGGCGATGATATGTCTGTGCTGCGCAACGGAAATATGCCAAAATTGAGTTTCGCAATTACCTAAAATATAGAGTAAAAAGTGAGGTTGTACATTGAAGATAGATCGTGAGAAAGTGAAAAAGGTCTTTGCGGAATACGTAAGGCATTATGATGCGGAGGATCCAAAGATACGTCTCAAGATCCTTCATACATATAAGGTGAGTGAATTGTGTGAAGAAATAGCGCATGATCTGTTTGGTACGACGGAAATGACGGAAGCGTCAGCACAGGAGAATATCGACCTTGCATGGCTGATTGGTATGCTGCATGATATCGGGAGATTTGAACAGGTGAGGCGGTATCATACCCTGCTTGACGCGGAATCCGTTTCTCACGCTACGCTTGGAATCGAGATTTTATTTGAAGAAGGGATGCTGACAAGATTCATTAAGGTAAATCCAGAAGACCCGGACATCGGATTGATCCGTGCGGCGATCGCTTACCATAGCGATTACCGGATTCCGGGAGATTTGGACGAACGGACAAAGATGTACTGTCAGATCTTGAGAGATGCGGATAAGCTCGATATTTTCCGGGTGAATTGCGAAACGCCGCTGGAGGATATCTATCATATTTCAAAAGAGGAATTGATGCATGCAGAGGTGTCGGAAGAAGTGATGGAAAATTTTATGCAGCGTCAGGCAACGCCCAGAGAGATCAGGAAGACACCAGTGGATTATGTTGTGGGAATGATCTCCATGGCATTTGAGTTGGTTTACCCCATCAGCAGAAAGATTGCGTCGCATCAGGGATATCTGGACAGACTGCTGGATTTTCCGTCTGATAATGAAAAGACAAGACGGCAGTTTGCTGATATGAAGAAATTTATGTGCGGGTAACGGGAGTTAGATTGAAAAATCAGAGAGTTTTTCAAAACCGAATAAATTCGGTTTGTAATTATTT
>CAMWKA010000321.1 GCA_947174725.1 uncultured Lachnospiraceae bacterium
GTATGCATATCAATGAAGATCATTTTATTGCAGAAATCATCGATCCGAATACGGGCGAGGTACTGCCGGAGGGGGAGAAGGGAGAACTTGTATTTACCAGTATCACAAAGGAAGCTTTCCCGCTGCTGCGTTACCGTACCAGGGATATCTGCGTATTGTCCAGAAAGAAATGTTCCTGCGGAAGAACCCATGTGAAGATGACTAAGCCGATGGGACGAAGCGACGATATGCTGATCGTCAAGGGTGTCAATGTATTTCCGTCCCAGATCGAAACAGTGCTTTTAAACAAAGGTTATGCAGCAAACTACCAGATCATCGTGGATCGTGTCAACAACAGCGATACGCTGGAGGTGCAGGTAGAGATGACACCAGAGATGGTCTCTGCTTCCGTTACTGGGGTGACGGAAAAGGAGAAGGAGCTGGTAAATGCCCTGAAGTCTATGCTTGGTATCTATGCAAAGGTAAAACTTGTTGAACCTAAGACGATCACTAGAAGCGAGGGCAAGGCTGTACGTATTATTGATAACCGCCATTTATATTAATGAAACCGGATGATTCCTACGCCTTTACAACCGCTAAATAGGATATGGCATATACGGTTTTACGTGTGACGGATAATGAAAAATCAACACTACACAAATCAAGTGCAGTGTTGATTTTTTATAACTTATTGCTGCTGCTGGTGTTGCCGTCCTTCGTGGTCCATATAATAATCGTCTGTATAGATCAGATCGGAAAGTTTTACAAATTCATATCCCTGCGCTTTCAGGTCGGTGATCAGGGTGTCCAGAGCCTGCGCGGTATATTTGGCACCATTGTGGCAGAGGATAATAGAGCCGTTGCCCAGATGCTTGTGATTGCATACGGTGGAGATGATGGAATCTATGCCATAATCTTTCCAGTCCAAGCTGTCAACGTCCGTAACAAGAATAAATACTGATTTTTCAAGGTTTTAAATAGATGCGGCTAGCATCTTTTTTAAATTAAATAGGTTTTATCAGGCACAGGAGAACCCTGTGCTTTTCTTTTGCACGAAAAAATATAATAAACTTCTTGACAAGCCAAAAATGTTTCAAAAGGCTTAAATTAAAGGATTCACAAATCAATTAAAATAGGAGGAAGGAATATGGCTGCCAATGCAAGAAATGAACAACAGTTTTTTATTCGGACGCTGCATCATGCCAACCATGGCAGCTATGTATCCCGTTTTCTGGCCGGGAAAGGACAATATTCCAGCACTAACCTTGCCGAGATAGAATCTTACGATGAAAATTATAACACCTATGTCAGTCTGCATTCTTTCAGCCGTTATGGACGACGGGCGGAGGATATCCGGGAGATAACATGTATCTATTATGATTTGGACATGCATGAGAAGCAACCTATGAGTTATATCGAAGAATGCACAGAGAATACGCTGCAGGTGCTGTATGATGCCATATATGGTGATGAGGAGCTGCCGGAACCCACGATTATTACAAGAACTGGCAGGGGGCTTGGTCTGTTCTACGTGCTTGATCGGAGCATAGCCTGTGCAAAAGGAAGAAATGCCGGACAGGTAGAGTTCTGGAAGCTGATATATCGTCGGATGGGAGAAAAAATTAAAACAATACTTGTCCCGGAAAACAATCGGCTAGCAGATGATCCGGAAGCATTGCTGGAGTTGGATGAGAGAGTGATCTGCGATGTATCAAGAGTGACCAGAATGCCAGGGACATGGAATCAAAAAGCAGGGAAAGAGTGTCGTGTTGTATTCCCTGAGCAAAAACCGCGCTATTATTCCCTGAAGGAACTTTCAGCCTATATTTTTAGCGAGGTTTATACGGCGGAAAAAACAGAGGATCCTCCGGCAGAAAAACCGAAAGTGATCATCAAAAGAGAACAATCTGGAAAAATAGTAGAGTTTGATTTCTTTCTGAAAGCATTTCTGCAGGAACGGATCGAGGCATTGGAGAGGCTGCAGGCTTTCCGGAAAGGGAAAGGAATAGGATGCCGGGATTATATGTGTTTTACATATTATAACCACGTAAAGCAGCTATACGGCGTTGATCAGGCAATAAACATGCTTGTGTCTTTTAATAATGCCTATGAGGTTTCGCTGCCTGAAAGTGAGATCCGCAACATTGTGAGGGGGATTGACAGATGCGCTGGCGATACTTATGAGGGTCATTATAAGCTGACAAATGAATGGATTGTAAGAAATCTCAAAGTATCGGTGCTGGAACGTGATGTGTTGGATTTTGACGTGTCAAAACGGAAGCTGCAGCGTAAGATGGCGCATCAGGATACGGTGAGGGTACGGGAGGAGCGTAACCGGGAGATCGCGGAGTATATAGAGTGTCATCCAGAGGAGATATATGCCTCAATAGCGGCACGATTTGGCGTTAGCCTAAGAACACTTAAGAGCATAGCGAAGGAAGCTGGAATAAGGCGGAATAGAAAGGTAGAGAAGCCGATTGAGATCGAGAGACAGGGAAAGGAGAGGAAAGAATAGAGCGAAAAA